>JALYYX010000068.1 GCA_030946075.1 Bacteroidota bacterium
TGCAAACCTTGTTCAATGAAGGCAAGTTAGGAATTGTTCAGGCAGTAGGTTATCCTCAACCTAACTTTTCACACTTTCGTGCCACTGATATTTGGATGAGTGCTGCGGACAGCAGTGAAGTTTTAACCAGTGGATGGGGAGGTAGATATTTGAATTATGAGTACCCGAATTTTCCCAATGGCTATCCAACATCATCAATGCCTGATCCGTTAGGAATTCAAATTGGTTCTGTAACATCACTAACATTTCAGGGACCATCAGTAAGTATGGGAATGAGCATCAGCAACCCTACAAGCTTTTATAATTTATTAAATGGTGTTGAAGATGCTGCGCCTAATACGCCTGCAGGCAAGGAATTAAAGTATGTCCGCCTTGTTTCAAAACAAACGCAGCAATATGCAACAGTGGTAAAAAATGCAGCAGCCAATGTGCCTGTTCAGGGAACTTACCCAACCAATAATTCTTTAGCAGATCAATTAAAAATTGTTGCACGTTTAATTAAAGGGGGATTGAAAACAAGATTATACATGGTGAGCTATGGTGGATTTGATAATCATTCTTTACAGGTAAATCCTAATGATACAACAACAGGAACGCATGCAACTTTATTAAAAAATGTTTCCGACGCAGTAAAAGCTTTCCAGGATGATTGTAAAGGATTAGGTGTTGATGAAAGAGTGGTGGGTATTACTTTCTCAGAATTTGGAAGAAGAATAAAAAGTAATTCCAGCGGAGGTACAGATCATGGCGCTGCTGCACCAATGATTTTGTTTGGCAAGAATGTAACGAATGCCGTATGGGGCAACAGCCCTGCAATACCAACCAATGCAACAGTAAATGATAACATTCCAATGCAGTATGATTTCAGAAGTATTTATGCATCGCTTCTGGAGAACTGGCTTTGTGTAAAGAACAGCGATCTGCAAACCATCATGCTAAAAAACTTCCAAAATATTCCATTAGTTAACAGTGCATCATGTAAAAATATTGCTCCAAATACCGGCGGCATAAGTCTTATTACTAATTATCCCAATCCATTTACCAGCACCACAAGAATAACTTTTAAAACGGATGGCGGACATACACTGATACAAATAATGAATACACTTGGCCAGGTGCTCTCAACACCTTTTGAAAAAGATGCCCAGCCAGGCACATACTCTATAACCTTTAACAGCGGGGCATTGCCTTCCGGCGTTTATTATGCAAGGTTACAGAATGGATCAACCCAGCAGGTACGCAGTATGCTGAAGGTGAGATAGATTACAGTTTTATTTTAACCCCTCCATTAAAAACAGCTCCATCAAGTGGGGCATAAATTTCTTTGAAAATAGGATTAGTTACTGTTCCTGTATAAATATTTTCCCAGCGTGTTTGCCTGCGGTCCGTTAAGTTTTCAGCATTTATATAAATATCAATTTTGCCAAAGGTTTTTAAAAAAAGAAAACCAAACATGATGTAACCTTTGCCTGTTGAGCCATTGCTTAGTTTTTGTTCACTCACATAACCCATTTCAATTCCTGTTCTTATATTGTTTTCTTTTTCGTAAGCAAGATCAACATTCAACAAATGTTTTGGTGTTAATGTTTGCCAGTTTGAGGTATTATTAAAATGTTCTTTTGTATCAGTATAAGTGTAGCCAATAAATAAATTCAGATCATCCATTATAAACTTTGCATTGGTTTCAAAACCTTTTGTATCAATAAACCCTTTTGCATTTGAAAATAAATTTCCTGAGAGAAGAAATGGATCTTTTAAATAGGTATAGAAGAAAAGCTGATCAATGCTGAAACGAATATCTCCCAAAACAGTTTTATAATTCACATCAGCATTGGCGCCATAAGAGCGTTCAGGTTTTGTATTGCTGAAAGAAAAAGGAAAAATATTATTGTAGCCCAGCCTTTCTGATTCATCAGAAAAAGCGGAAGACATTTTATAACCAAATCCGCCGCCAATACGGCTTGTAACATGGCCGTTAATTTTAAATAAAGCATTTATCCTTGGTAAAACAAATGTGCTTTTTAAATTGCCATTTCCAGATAAATTATTGTAGTCAATTCTTAATCCTGTTTCTACTGTAAACCAGCCAACAGGCTTGAAACTATTTTGAGCAAATGCGCCAAAAGTATTTTGATGAAAATTTAAAAATGAAACCTGCGAAGAAGTAAAATTTTCCGTTAATACATTTGCTCCTGTTATCCATTCAGTTCTTTCTCTTGTATGAG
This sequence comes from Bacteroidota bacterium, assembly GCA_030946075.1. GTDB lineage: Bacteria > Bacteroidota > Bacteroidia > Chitinophagales > Chitinophagaceae > Ginsengibacter. The sequence goes on from JALYYX010000068.1 coordinate 2,226, forward strand.
AATAATTCACTTCACTGAAGGAAGAAGTTTGTTGTCCCTTAAAATAAAAAGATAGATTGGATATTCTGCGATTAAAAAAGCTAACTGAATTTTTGAAATTGATTTTACTTTCTTTATTTATTTCATGGGTAAATGAAAGCTGGCTGGATATTCGGGATGTTTTATTTCTTTCAAAATATTTATGAAGATTATCTGCATTTCCTTTAACTACATTTATATCCCCGCCAAACCTGTCTTCAAAAGTTGTGTTTACACCAAACCACCCCGAATTTTTTTCATTGAGATATAAAAAAATTTTTGGATTAAACGTAAACCTCTTTGTTTTCGGAATGGCGGTAAAGCCAATATTTG
>JALYYX010000072.1 GCA_030946075.1 Bacteroidota bacterium
GTAGAGTGGCTCGGCGATCAGGAGCATGTTATGGATATTCTAAATAACATAGATGTATTCTTATTTACATCGCAGGCCGACTCCTTCCCTCTTGTTTTTGCTGAAGTATTATTTAAAGGAAAAAGAATTGTTTCTTATACAGAAAATGGATTTGCCAATTTTATTTCTTCTTTAAGCGGATGCAGGCTGTACAGCAGCTTTAATGAAAGTGTTGTATTAAATATGATAGAAGAAGTTTTAAAAGAACCTGTGGATGCAGAAAAACACAAAGAACTTGCATACCATTTATGTTCTATAGAAAATTTCGAAAAAAGACTTGATGATTTATCTACATTGTAAAATTATTTTAAATGCCTCCCGAAAGCCCCCTCACAAAAACAAATAACACATCACTGGAGGCCACTTTTTTATCAAGCGACATAATTGGTCTTTATAAATATCAGTTGGATATTGATGTAAGCAGGTTCTTTACAGGCAAACAAAAATTTTATTTGTATAAAGATAATGATACAGGGTACAGGTTTTATTATCCTGAAGGACTTGATGGTGATGGAAAATTTTATGAGGCATTACAAAAAAAATTAGGTGATGATTATTATCACGAATGGAAATTTGAAAACCAATTAGCATATGATTATGTGCAGGTAAATGATAAAGTGCTGGACATTGGCTGTGGCGTTGGTAATTTTTTAAACAGAATAAAAGAAAAAACTCAAAATGTTTTTGGACTGGAATTGAATGAAAATGCAATAGCTAAGGCAAAAAGCAAAGGACTAACGGTTTATAACGAATTAATACAACAACATGCAATAGAACATAAAGAATTTTACGATGTAGTTTGCAGCTTTCAGGTGCTTGAGCATGTTTACGATGTAAAAACTTTTTTAGAGTCATCGTTAAAAACCTTGAAACCAAAGGGGAAATTAATTATTGGTGTGCCAAACAATGAACCTTATTTTTTAGGTTATGATAAATATGCCACTCTTAATCTTCCGCCACATCACATGGGCTTATGGAATAAAAAAGTTTTTGAAAAAGTTGCCCCACTTTTTAATTTAAAAATAATTGATGTACAATATGATATTGATGGAAGAGTAACAGCGGAAGCTTATACAAGAGCAAAATATATTACAGGCATAAAATCTATTGCCGGCAAACATTCAACAAAAGATAAAATAATTCTTTCACTGGCCGCAGCAGTAACATTACCACTTACCATTGCAAAAAAAATTATAAAGGGTTTAAATGGATCTCATATCGCAATTGTTTTTAAAAAAGAATGAAAAAAACAATACTTCATATTATTCATGATCTTGGCAGGGGCGGCGCTGAAACAATGTTAGTGAATGTTGTAAAACAACTAAACGATTATAATAATGTAATTGTAACCTTATTGCCGCAAAATCATTTTAAAGATGAACTTGTATGCGATAAATATTACTGCCTTAATATTAAATCAATTTTATTTTTGCCTTTTGCAGCTGGCAAACTAAAAAAAATTATAAAAGAAAATAAAGTTGATATTGTTCATTCGCACTTATTCTGGCCCTCCATACTTGCCCGCATTGCAACACCTGCAAGTATTCCATTAATTACTACCATTCATACTTCCATCGCCACATCAATTGAATATAAAAGCTGGTATATAAAATTTCTTGATAAAAAAACTTATGGCTTTCGTAAAAATATAATTGTTGCTGTATCAGAAACTGCATTATATAATTATTTTAATTTTTTAAAATTAAAGTCGTATAAATCTTATAAACTATACACATTTGTCGACATAAATATCTTCAATAGCAATAATGTTTCCGTAAAAAAAGATAATACAGATGTATTTAAACTGATAACTGTTGGTGCATTACGTCAATCAAAAAATTACCAGTTTCTTATAAAGGCTTTCAAATTATTAAAAAACGAAAAATTTCAATTAGATATTTACGGCGAAGGGCCATTGTTTTACGAGTTACAAAAAAGTATAAATGAAACAGGAGTGAATATTAAATTAAAAGGAGAAATAAAGAATCTCCAAAATATAATAAATCAATACGATTTATATGTTATGTCATCTACTTATGAAGGATTTTCTTTAAGTGTGTTGGAAGCAATGGCAATGAAGATGCCGCTGCTTTTAAGCGATATAAAATCTTTCAGAGAGCAATGCGACAACACAGCAATTTATTTTAACCTTGAAAATGCAAATGATTTTGTTGAAAAACTACAAGCTCTTTCTGCTGATAAAAATAATTTAAAAGATTTAGGCATTGCTGCACATGAAAGAGCTGTTACAAATTTTACATTGGAGCAGCACATGGCAGGCTTGAGAAAAATATATGAAGAGGTTTTAACCTTAAATTAAAAAATGAACGAAACGAAAAAAATATTATTTATTTCCTATGATGGTTTAACTGATCCTTTGGGGCAAAGCCAGATCATTCCTTACTTAGCAGGATTATCGAAATATAATTATGAGTTTACCATTTTGAGTTGCGATAAACCTAATCTTTATAAAATTAATAAAGAGTATGTTGGGGAATTGATTAAACCGTTCCCGATAAAATGGGTTTCAATTCCTTATCATAAAAATCCTCCGGTACTTTCTTCAGTCTTTGATTTTTATAAGTTAAAAAAAAAGGCAAAGGCGTTACATAAAATAGAAAAATTCGATATGGTACATACACGGCCTGGAGTTCCTACGCTGGTAGCACTATATCTTAAAAAAAAATATGGTATAAATTTTCTGAATGATGTTAGAGGTTTCTGGGCTGATGAACGTGTTGATGGTGGTATGTGGAATTTAAAAAATCCCATTTTTAAAAAAATCTACAGTTTTTTTAAAAAACATGAATATGAATGCATGGAAAAATCTGATTATACAACATGCCTTACCAATCATGCTAAAAAAGAAATGCATACATGGAAGAATATTTCCAACCAGCCAATACCAATAGAAGTTATTCCATGCAGTGTTGATTTAAAATTATTTGATCCTGATAAAATTGATCTTAAACAAAGAGAAAAATTTAAAAAGGAACTCGGGATAAAAGAAGGTGATTTTATTGTAAGCTATTTAGGCTCAATCGGCGGATGGTATTTAACAGACGAAATGATGCAGTTTTGCAAAGTCCTTCTTATTAAGATACCCAAAATAAAATTTCTTTTTATTTCTCCTCATCGCCACGAAATAATTTTACAGGCTGCTAAAAAATATGGTATAGCTGCTGATAAAATAATTGTAAAAAAAGGAAATCGGCATGAAGTGCCGGTACTGTTATCTTTCAGTGATTATTCCTTATTTTTTATTAAGCCATGCTATTCAAAAATATCTTCTTCCCCAACTAAGCATGGTGAAATAATGGCAATGGGAATTCCGGTAATTACCAACGCAGGAGTTGGAGATGTAGAAGAAATAACCATAAAATACAATGCCGGAATTGTTCTGAAAGGTTTAAATACTGCAGAGTATGAAAAAGCTGCCATGCTAATTTCTGAGGAAAAGAAATTTAATAAAGAAGAAATTATAAATGGTGCAAAAGAATATTATGATCTCGGGAATGCTATCCAAAAATATCTTGAAGTTTATAAAAAAATACTGGAGTAAATTTTTATGCTTTCTTTCCAACTCCATGCCAGTAAGGAGTTCCGTCACTTATTACAATTTCTACTAAACCGCAATTTCTCATCATTTCTTCAACCTGCTTACGGGTAAATCTTTGTTCCAGGCGTGTACCAAATCTGTCTAACGCATCGTTTCGCATTACAAAAAAAGCTTTGTTGCTATAATCGGCCAATGGAATTTTCCTGGCAATTTTTTTCATACCAACGCTGCTAAAAAAACGGGATGATGATACCAATGGCAAATAAACAGTTGCAGCAATTATATCACATATAAGTTTTTTTGCTGCAGCAGGCATACGGCTAATGCCTCTGCGCAAAACATCTGAAAATGCAAATGCCGTTCTTGTTAATAATCCTTTATGAGAAATATCATGATAGAGATAAGTATAAAAATATCCGCCACGTTTTACTTTTTTTACGCAATCAATCATAGCCTGCTGTGTATTTGGAATGTGATGCAAAACGCCAACAGACATTGCAAAATCAAAAGTTTCATCATTAAAAGGCAAGGTATTTATTGATGCCTTTGTTAATCGTACATTATCAATATTTTTTAAAAGCTTATCGGCAGCAAATATTGCGTTGCTTGGGTCAACAGCCTCAATAAATCCGGCACGCAAAGCCATAACCTTCGTCCATCTTCCGCTGCCACAGCCAATATCAATGGCATAAGTGTTTTTATTTATGATCCTGTCATTTAAAATATCAAAATATTCTCCCACACTTTTTTCAATCATCTCATCAGAAAATTCATGAAACTTTAACCACTCCTCTCCAAATTCTTCAACCACTTTTTCGTCAATATTACTTCCCGAAATTTCAAATATGCTTATCTCTCGTGTATCAGTTTTTATTATTTGTAAAGGTTGCTGGTTATAATCCGTTTTAAAATTATCCATGTAAGCAAAAATATAGTTTAAAACAACATTGCTTTATAAGATTGCGTTGTACTAATTGATTTATTTTTACTGTGATTTAAAATATAATAATGCCATTTCGTTTTTTAATTATCGGTGCAGGATTTTCCGGTTCTGTTATGGCTAACAGGCTTGCTGAACAATTGGATTGCACCATCGATATTTGGGATGAGCGTGAACATATTGGCGGCAATTGCTATACTGAACGGGATAAAGAAACAGGCATAATGGTTCATAAATATGGTCCACATATTTTTAATACTGATAAAAAAGAAATATGGGATTTTGTAAACAGCTTTATTGAATTCATGCCTTATGTACACAGAGTGAAAGCAATGAGTAATGGAAAAATATATTCACTGCCGGTTAATCTGCAAACAATAAATCAGTTCTTTAATAAAAATTTTACTCCTTCTGAGGCAAAAGATTTTCTTGAAACGCTTGGTAACAAAACAATTGAGGAACCGAAAAATTTTGAAGAACAGGCACTAAAATTTATAGGTAAACAATTGTATTATGCTTTTTTTTATGGGTATACAAAAAAGCAATGGGGATGCGAGCCTGCGGAGCTTCCTGCATCAATTTTAAAAAGAATTCCTGTACGTTTTAATTATGACGATAATTATCACAATAATATTTATACCGGTATTCCGGTAGATGGATATACAGCGCTTTTTGAAAAGCTTGTGCAGAATAAAAAAATAAAAATAACATTGAACAAAAAATTTAATTCATCAATTGCTACTTCAGAATATGATCATATATTTTACACGGGCCCAATTGATGCTTACTTCGGTTTTAAATATGGAAGGCTGGGATATCGCACTGTTACTTTTGAAAAATTTACAGAGAAGGGAGATCATCAGGGTGTAACGCAAATAAATTATTGCGATGAAAATATTGCTTATACAAGAATTGCAGAGCACAAACATTTTACTCCCTGGGAAAAACATGATAAAACGGTATATTTTAAAGAATATAGTAAAGAAACCGGCGCCGCCGATATTCCATATTATCCTAAAAGATTGCATGCGGATAAAGAACTGTTATTAAAATACCGGAAAGATGCAGAACAATTAAAAGGCGTTTCATTTCTGGGCAGGCTTGCTACATATCGTTATATGGATATGCATCACGTAATTGGCGAAGCTTTGGATTATTCTAAAGATTTTATTAATTCCTTACTTAAACAACAGCCAATTAAGGTATTTCCCAATACAGAATTGAATAAATAATATAATTCCCATTTTTACAATAACTGCCAATTATTAAGCGTTAATATGCTATTCCAATCATCCAAACCAGGCAAGCTAATGAACAAGGTTATAGCGGTAATTGTTACTTATAATCGTCAGGAGTTACTTTCTAATTGCATTACTGCGCTAAAAAATCAAACAAAAAAAGTTGATAAAATCCTTGTCATAAATAATGGCAGTACAGACGAGACTTCAAACTGGTTAAAAAAACAAAAAAGCATTGATCATATTTCTCAGGAAAATGTAGGCTCGGCAGGCGGCTTTTATACTGGAATTAAAACTGCTTATGAAAAAGAATATAACTGGATTTGGTTAATGGATGATGATGGATATCCGAAAGAAGACGCATTGGAAAAACTTTTAGAGGATGACAATGAAGAATTATTACTTAGAAATTGCGCAGTAATTAATAAAGAAGATAAAAAAAGTTTTGTATGGAAAACGCTCCATTACAAAAATATAGATGAAGTTGAAAAGTCAGTGATACAAAATATTGCACACCCTTTTAACGGAACTTTGCTGCACAGAAGAATTGTAGAAAGAGTAGGATTTCCGAATCCCAATTTATTTTTATGGGGTGACGAAACCGAATATTATTACCGCATAATAAAGAAGAATGCTATTCCTTTTTGCACAATAACCAATAGCATTCATTACCATCCTGCAACATCTTTTTCTTATAAGCAGGAGTGGGATTATAAAAGCGGATGGAAAATGTATTACTACATACGCAACAGGTTTCATGTGCATCGCAGTAAATTTAGTGCAATAGCGCCGCTATCATATTTTATGTATGCAGGGTTTTTAATTGCCTTTGCATTTATAACATTGTCATTCCAAAAAACTGATAAACTTAAAAAATTAGCATTTATATTCTGGCCTGCAAAAGATGCATTGTCAAATAATTTTTCAGCCAGTCCTGCATATGTTTTAAGTCGTCTTAATATCAGTTCTGAAAATGCATTACCACACATCGGTGTGAGTACATACTTTAAAGCATTAAAAAGTTTAATTGCCCGAAGGTCAAATACTCCATTGCATCAATTTGAAAAAGCCTAAACTTTAAATACAAATGGGCTACAGCGATTTCTTATTGTTTCCTTTTTACCTTCTTCTATTTGCATTTATATTCAGCAGGTTAAGAAAAAATTATAAAGATCCTTTATTAAAAAAATACCATAAACAGGGCTTTTGGATAAAAGTTTGGGGATGTATTGCCTTTACCATATTCAATGTATACGTGTCTCCCGGCGATTCTCTCGGCCTTTATCATCAAGAGGGAGTAAATATATTTCATCTTATTCTGCACGATCCTTCAAACATACAATTGCTTTTTATGAAGGGAGCAAATTTTGATGAATCATTATTAAAAGATCCGGGTAATGCAGGCTATTTTAAAGCAGATAATAATTTTTTAGTAACAAAATTAGTTACCATATTTTCATTTATAACCTTTGGTAAATATTTCGTAATAAATTTAATTTTTGCGCTAATTGCTTTTACAGGAGCATGGAAATTATTCTTATTTTTTTATGAACAATACCCTCAGCATCATAAAAAATTTGCTATTGCAGTTTTATATCTGCCAACATTTGTTTTTTGGAGCTCAGGAATTTTAAAAGACACTTTATGCATTGCAGGCCTTGGATGGATTACTTATGCTATTTACGAAGTGCTTTACCGCAAGCGTAATTATTTTAAAAATATTATTTTGTTAAGTTTGTTTGGAACGTTAATAATGATCTTAAAAGTTTATATCCTCATCTCGTATGTGCCGTTTTTTGTATTGTATATAATATTAAAAAATATGGAAGGCATGAACAATAAGTTTTTTAAATATATGTTAGCGCCTGTAATAATTTCTTTAACCATATTTGGGTTTTTAAAAGTGCTTAATACATTTGATGAACAGTTGGAACAATTTGCCCCAAAAGGACTTACTAAAAGTATAAAAAGATACAATACCGGATATGCAAACCAGGCCGGTAGTGCAACATCAAATTTTTCATTAGGAACAGAATTTGACGGCTCAGCAAAGGGCCTACTAAAGCTGGCACCATTGGCTGTTACTGCTACTTTATTTCGTCCTTACTTATGGGAGTCTCATAAATTTTCAACGCTGCTATCTTCAATTGAAAGCTTTTTGATGATGCTATTTACAATATACATGGTTTTTAAATCTGGCATAAGGTCTTTCTTTAAATATATCATTCGGGATCCGCTCATTATGTATTGTTTTCTCTTTTCAATTGTTTTTGCATTATTTGTAGGAGCCAGTACATTAAATTTTGGTTCATTGGTTAGGTATAAAATACCTTGCACGCCTTTTTATCTTATCGCTTTATTTCTTATTTATGAAAGGGTAAAAGCCAGGGCGGCTCTTAAACTCGGTATGCAAAAAACTATTGCTGATGATGTGATATTTAAAGATCCTCAATCTATTCCTCAGCTATCCTTGTCATAAGGTTTCATTTAATATTATGCAGTTACTTTTGCTAAAGTGAAAATTATCTATACATGTGTGGAATTGCAGGCGCAGTAAATTTTGATCTTTCTTATAGTAATATAAACAGCACTATGCATCATCGTGGGCCAGATGAGCAGGGCGGTTATACTTCAGGCGCAGTAAATTTTTTTCATTTACGACTTTCAATTTTAGACATTGGCGGCGGCAAACAACCAATGCATTTACATAACAAATACACCATAATTTTTAATGGAGAAATCTATAATCATAGTGAGCTTCGCAAACAATTTAATTTAGAAGGCCAAACATCTTCCGATACAGAAACGCTGTTGCTTTTATACGAAAAATTGGGCGCTGAATTTTTAAACCATCTTGATGGCATGTTTGCATTTGCAATTCATGATAAAGAAAAAAATACAGTTTTTATTGCAAGAGACCGTGCAGGAAAAAAGCCATTATATTTTTATAAGGATAATGAAAAAATAGTTTTCGCCAGCGAATTAAATTGCCTGAAAGGCTTATTACCACTTCAAATAGATGAACAAAACTTTTATCATTATCTGCGGCTCGGCAGCTTTTATCGTGAATTAACACCTTATAAAAACGTAACAGAATTACAGGCAGGAAATTATCTTATTGTTAACTGCGAAACGTTGGGTGTGCAGCATTTGCGTTGGTGGAATATTCATGATTTTTATTTAAAAGAAAATAATGATTCTTTTGAAACCTCTCTTAATACGGTTAACAGGCTTTTACATACATCGGTTAAAAGAAGGTTAGAATCATCTGATCTGGAAGTTGGCTGTTTTTTAAGCGGAGGAATTGATAGCGGATTAACAACCGCTATTGCAAGTGAGTACAATAATAAATTAAAAACTTTTACTGTTTCATTTAACGGAGAATACAATGAAGCCCCTCTTGCAAGATTGGTTGCAGAAAAGTACAACACACATCATACTGAAATAAATATCTCTTTTGATAATATTAAAAATGATCTTGAAGAAATCCTGAGCAATTATGGAGAACCCTTTTTTGACAGCTCAGCAATTCCCAGCTATTACGTTAGTCGGGAGGCAAAAAAATATCTTACGGTAATTATTAATGGCGATGGTGCAGATGAATTATTTGGTGGTTATCGCCGCTATGTTCCTTTTTCAAAATATGATTTTTTTAAAAAGAATTTGTTGGTTAAAAGTGGTGCAACCTTCATAAAAAATATATTGCCAATTTCTAACTCTAAAAAATCTAAATATAATTATTTATACAGATTAGCTTCGCTGGCTTCAAAATCAAATCTTGATATTTATTTATCTGCCGGTGTAGATATTTTTGAAGATCTTGAAAATAACATTACAGCCGATTACGATTATCTTAAAAAAATAAAAAATGATTTTGATGCAATCGCAGGCAGCAAATTATCAGGATTAAAAAAGATTATGAATATGGATTTTGATACCAACTTATTTAGTGACCTGCTGGTAAAAATGGATATTGCAACCATGGCAAATTCTTTGGAGGGACGCAGCCCCTTTCTTTCAAAAGAGTTATTGGAATATGTGCCTTCTATGAACGATAAATACAAAATAAACGGAGGCACTACCAAATATTTATTACGCACTCTCGCAAAAAAATATTTGCCCGAACAATTAATTGATCAACCCAAGCGGGGATTTGAGATTCCCCTGAAAGACTGGGTGAACGGTCAGTTGAAAGAAATGGTAAATGATTATATCACTTCTTCAACTTCGTTAAATAAAAAATTAATAAACCACCGGTTTGTAAATAATCTGCTGGAAAATAAAATAAAAATTTCGCAGGAAAAAAGAGCTAAAATTTTATGGACCATATTTGCTATGGAAGTTTGGCATAAAAAAGTTTATCTCAATAATTAATTCAGAAAGGCAAATGGCAAAAACACTAATAAGAATAACTACGGTACCTATGGCTTTTAAAGTATTGCTCGCCGGGCAACCAAAATTTATGAGTGAAAATGGGTTTAATGTTATTATGATAAGTGCCAACGGAAAAGAAGTGGAAGATTTAAAAAAAAACGAAGGCTGTAAACACATAGTTGTTCCTATGACAAGAAGGATAACCCCCTTTAGAGATATCATTAGTTTTTTTAAATTAAGAAATGTTATAAAAAAATATCATCCTGATATTGT
>JALYYX010000088.1 GCA_030946075.1 Bacteroidota bacterium
ATTCATCATGATGAAGGAAACATTGGAGTAGTGACAGATGATTATTATTTTATAAAAAATATCAGAATAAATAAAGAAGAATTGGTGCCTGTAAAATCCAATGAATTAAATTTATCTGTGGTACAAAAAGATTCAGTTAAACGCTCATTATCATCATTAACCTCGGCTATTTATGAAACTGCAAAATGGATGCTGGTGAATAATAAAAAACATTGATAAAACTCTTAATTTGTCATAAGCGCATCCTCCAAAACTCTTGATAAATGTTTGAAAAAATAAGTATTATTTAAAACTTTAGATTTTTAAAAACGTTTTATATTTACTAGTCATCGGCGCGATAAAAATAGAACTCTATGAGAAAAATAATTTCATTTATGCACATATCGTTGGATGGTTTTGTAGCAGGGCCGAATAAAGAGATGAATTGGATTATAGTTGATGAAGAAATTTTTGATCATGTAGGTAAGCGGATAAGTGAAGGCGACACTGCGTTATACGGACGTATAACTTTTCAGATGATGGAAAATTACTGGCCAAATGCAGGAAACGAGCCGGATGCATCCAGGCACGACATTGAACATTCCAAGTGGTATAAAAAGGTTCGCAAAGTTGTGTTATCAAAAACATTGGAAGAAGCAGCTTTTACTGACACAAAAATCATCAGCGATAATCTTTCGGACAGGATTAATGAAGTAAAACAATCCCACCAAAGCAGGAGTGAAGACATATTGCTTTTTGGTAGCCCGACAGCAACACATTCACTTATTCAACTAAACTTAATTGACGGCTACTGGCTATTTGTTAATCCAATTATTCTTGGGCAAGGCATTCCATTGTTTGCAGGCATCAAAGACAAAATAAAACTAAAACTATTATCTACCCGGCAATTTACCAGTGGCGTAACTGAACTGAATTACACAGTGGACAGGCAATAATTTTACGAAAAAGCAATTTTATGAAACCAAAGAAGATATGGGCAAATTTAGCCGTAAGTGATTTAGTCCGGACAACTAAATTTTATACTGAATTAGGATTTAGATCCAATGGCAGCTCTAAAGAACTTACAAGTTTTTTTGTTGGTGATAACGATTTTGTAATACACTTAAACTCTTAAAAACAAAAACGTTTAGTTGTGGTGCAATAGCGCTTTACTATGAACCGGTAAAAAAATGAGTGTTTCATCCTCCGTGTTCGTCTATCATCAACCTAAAATTTATTTCTCTTTATCATAGGGTGCTGATAACAAATTGCTGAATAAAGGCTACTTAAAATATTTACAAATAAAAGTGCCTTTGTTAACTCAATCCATTGCATCTTATTAAAATTTTTATTTGCTTATTATAAGGCAAGATTATTGTTGGGTTAGTTAATTCAATAATTTATTAATATTTAACCAATTTAGCAATTGGAAAACCATTCAATAGATTTTAAAGCAGTATTTAAATTTATGCCGGGCAACAGTATCCTGGTGCAGCCAAATCCGCCCTATACTATTCTTGCCGTTACAGAAGGAATGATAAACCGTTCCGGTATTTCAGAAGATAAATTAGTAAACAAATCTTTTTTTGAACCTTTTCCTGCTAATCCTTCAAACCCGGATGATCCAAACTCGCCGGCTCAAAATATAGTATTAAGTTCTTTTGAGTATGTTATTGCACAAAAGCAGTCGCATAATCTTCCTGTTTTAAGATATGATCTTGCAAACGCCGATGGAACATTTAGTGAGCTTTACTGGAAAATATATCACAAGCCTGTATTTAATAATGAGGGCACACTGTTATACATTTTGCATACCTCAGAAGATATTACTGATAAAGTAAAAGCAGAACGGAGAGAAGTTATAACAAAAGGTATTGAAAAAATGCATGATATGTTTATGGAAACTCCCATTGCCATTGGCATATTCAAAGGCGAGGATTTAACTATCGAACTTGCCAATTCTGCAATGCGTGAGATATGGAAAAAAAACGAAGATGTATTAGGGAAGCCATTAGCTGAGGTTATTCCTGAATTTGAAAAAGAAGGTGTGATTGAACTTATGAATAATGTAAGAAAAACAGGTAAAGCTGATCACATACATAAATTGCCTTTAAATATGTTGCGCAATGGTAACAATGAAACTGTTTATATAAATTCAATATTTCAACCTTATTATGAAACCAATAAAGATGAAGCTATTGGGGTAATAGCCATTGGTAATAACGTAACGGATAAATTGCTTGCTAAAAAAGAAGCAGATGAATTAAGAGAACGATTTGAAACGATGGCAAATAATATTCCTAATCTTGCTTGGATAGCCAATGCAGACGGATATATATTTTGGTACAATAACCGGTGGTACGAGTATACCGGCACAACACCACAACAAATGGAAGGGTGGGGATGGCAATCCGTTCATGACCCGGAACAATTACCCGCAGTTTTAAAAAAATGGAAGAACTCCATTAATACCGGCCAGCCTTTTGAAATGGTATTTCCATTACTTGGCGCTGATAAAAAACTCAGGCCATTTTTAACACGGATCATCCCCATAAAAGATGAGGATGGAAAAGTATTGAAGTGGCTGGGCACTAATACAGATATTGAAAAACAGAAAGAGGTTGAAAGAATGAAAGATGACTTTTTATCAATAGCAAGTCATGAACTTAAAACACCGGTTACAACAATAAAAGCTTATGCACACATTGCTGAAAGTTTAGTAGAAAAAAGTGGTGACATGAAGACGGCAGGCATCATGAAGAATATGAATACGCAGGTAAATAGATTAACCCACCTGATTGAAAACCTGTTGGATGTAAGCAAAATAGAAACAGGTAAACTGATTTACGATGAAAATTTTTATGATGTTAAAGAATTAGTGATAAACGTTGTAGGTGATATGCAAAAAATAAGCACTACACATAACATTATAATTAATGAATTAGCAGAAGCAAAAATTTATGGAGATAAAAATAAGATTTACCAGGTGGTGAGTAATCTTATATCAAATGCAATTAAGTATTCTCCTAATGCTGATAAAATAATAATATTAGTTAGAGCAAATCAAAATGGAGTTCATATCTCAATACAAGATTTCGGCATTGGTATCTCTCATGAGAACCAACTTCATGTATTTGAACAATTTTACAGGGTTAACGGCGCTAACGAATCTACCTATCCGGGGATGGGCATAGGCTTGTACATTTCTTCAGAGATAATTAAAAGGCAAGGTGGCAAAATTTTAATTGATAGTATTTTAGATAAAGGATCCACTTTTACAATATCACTTCCTTTCGATCATCGAAAAAATAGTAATTAATGTTGCTAAAAAATCTACCGGAATAATGAGATCATTCAACCGGTTTCATCCATAGTATTACAAAGTTAATCACTAATAATTGCGTATAGCAAGCCAGAAGCAACTTTATCTTTAATCAGTTACCCATTCTATTAAATGTACAAACTAACAGCATCAAAATTATAGCGCCACGGGCAATTTTGCGAATCATTTTATTATTTCCCATTTTCTATAATTCCTTAAAAGAAATAAACGTAGGCTTAGTGTTTTTTTATTATTTCGTTGAAGATTTCTCCGGAATTATAAAAAAATCCCGCAAATAATAATTTTACTATCTTGATCTTCAAATAAAAATTAACTGCTATGCCATCCAAACTAATATTTATTATTTACAGCTTATGCACTTTCATAACTGCAGGTGCGCAACAAAAAGGATATTATAGAACACCTGCTATCTATAATAACACAGTAATTTTTACTGCTGAAGGCGATTTGTGGAAATATGATATAACCGGCAGTGGTACTGCATCCCGTATAACCACACATGCAGGCATGGAAACCAATCCGGCTATTTCACCTGATGGTAAACAAATAGCTTTTCTTGGTCAATACGAAGGCGCAACTGAAGTTTATCTTATGGATATAAATGGCGGCGTACCCCGCCGGCTAACATATGATAATGGTTATATACAATTACAAGGATGGACAAAAGAAAACAAAATACTTTACAGAACTGATAAATTCAGCCAGCTTCCTTCGCCTCAAATCGCATGGCTTGATCCTGTTACTTTAAAAACAGCGCCGCTACCACTGTGGCAGGCATCACAAGGTTGTTATGATGAAAACGGTATTTTATACTTCACCCGTTTTCCAAACCAGGGCAGTAAAACAAAAAGGTATAAAGGTGGATTTATAGAACAGGTATGGAAGTTTGATGGAAGTCATGAAGCTACAAACATCACATCTGATTACGAAGGAACCAGCAGCCACCCGATGTACTACAATAACAGGATATATTTTTTATCAGACAGGGATGGAACGATGAACATTTGGAGCGTTGATAAAAACGGAAAAGATGTAAAGCAAAATACTTTTTCCAGAGGCTGGGATATTCAATCACCATCCATCAACGGCTCACGGATAGTGTATCAGAAAGGTGCAGATATATGGTTGTATGATATTGCAAATAATACAGACAAATTATTAGACATTAAGCTACTCTCAGACTTTGACCAACGAAAACCCAAGTGGATGAAAAGCCCGGTAAACACTATAACCGGCAGTGATATTTCTCCTAATGGAAATTATGCAGCTATCGTAAGCCGGGGACGTGTTTTTGTTTCGCCTTCAAAAAGCGATCGCTGGGTTGAAGTAACACGGAAAAGCGGTATTCGTGTAAAGGATGTTCAATTCATCAATAATAAATCGTTTGCTGTTTTATCGGACGAAAGTGGTGAATATGAAGTATGGCTTATGAATGCTGATGGAAGTGGTACACAGAGACAAGTAACAAAAAACAGTAAGACAATCATCACTTTTTTTGATGTATCGCCCAATGGTAAATACATAGTTTATAATGATAAGAATAATGTTTTGCGAATAGCAGACATGGCAACCGGTGATGTTAAGTTTATGTATGACAGTATTTACGGTGGTGCATACAATACTTCATGGTCTCCGGATAACAGGTTTCTTTGTTTTACTACTGATCTTGATAATT
>JALYYX010000122.1 GCA_030946075.1 Bacteroidota bacterium
TTCAGGAGGCATATACCGTAAATCCTAATATCATTAACTTAAATAATGGTGGTGTAAGCCCGGCTCCCAAAGTTGTACAGGATGCAATGGAAAGGTATAACAGGCTCTCAAATGAAGGCCCATCCTACTATATGTGGAGAATATTAGATCAGGGACGTGAGCCGCTAAGGGAAAAGCTTGCCGAGCTGGCAGGTTGTAGTGCAAATGAAATTGCTATAAACCGCAATGCAACAGAAGCATTGAACACAGTAATTTTTGGATTGAATTTAAAAGCAGGAGATGAGGTAATCGGAACAAAACAAGATTATCCAAACATGATAAATGCATGGAAGCAAAGAGTTACAAGGGAAGGAATTGTTTATACGCAGATCAATTTTAATTTCCCTATTGAAGATGATGAGGTAATTGTAAACGTATATGAAAAGGCGATAACAGCAAAAACTAAATTGTTGCATGTAACACACATGATAAACTGGGTAGGACAATTAATGCCGGTAAAAAAAATTGCAAAGATGGCCCATGCAAAAGGAATTGAGGTTTTGGTTGATGGCGCACATTCATTCGGATTGATTGATTTTAAAATCCCTGATCTTGATGCGGATTATTTTGGCACCAGCTTGCATAAATTTTTAAGTGCACCCATCGGCAGCGGAATGCTATGGATAAAAAAAGATAAAATAAAAAGTATTTGGCCGCTTGTATGTAATGATAAACCTAACAGCGATGATATAAGGAAGTTTGAAACCATTGGTACACGAAGCTTTCCCATAGAACAGGCAATTGGTGAAGCAGTGAATTTTCATAATGCCATTGGCTCAAAAAGAAAACAGGAAAGAATTCATTATTTAAAAAATTATTGGGCATCTGCTGTAAAGCAAAATCCCAAAGTTAAAATTCATACTTCTCTCAATCCAAAATATTCGTGTGCTATTTGCGGCGTCTCAGTAAACGGACTGACGCCTGCAGAATTGGATAGCCAGTTATTTAATAATTATAAGATACATACTGTAGGAATCGTTTGGGAAAATATTAGTTGTGTAAGAGTAACACCTCATGTATATACCAAAATAAAAGATCTTGATAAATTGATAAAGGCTATTAATGAAATTGCAACCACGGTCTGAACGCCGGAGGCGGTCTGAACGATTTATTTAAAGCCAAATATTTATTATGTTTTTCATCCCAAATGAATGTTATCACATTTATAACCGCGGCAATAATAAAAATCTGCTCTTCTATAATGATGATAATTATCTCTTATTTTTAAATAAGATACAAAAAACTATTAAGCCTTTCTGCGATATTCTTTGCTGGACATTCATGCCTAATCACTTCCATCTAATGATTAACGCTAACGAAAAATCAATCCAAAACAGATTAGCAGGGAAACTTGAAATTCAGGAATTATCTTATCGCATAGGTATTCTTTTAAGCAGTTATTCTCAAACAATCAATAAACAAAATGGTACAACAGGTTCTTTATTTCAGCAAAGAACAAAAGCAAAAGATCTAACAACAATGTCATTAAATTTCAAAGAAGATAGAGGTAATTATTTAATTACCTGCATGCATTACATTCATCAAAATGCATGGAAGGCAGGTTTAGTAAGCAGAATAGAAGATTGGAAATATTCATCCTTCCCCGATTATTGTGGTTTCAGGAATGGTACACTATGTAACAAAACTTTATTGTTTGAACTTACTGGTTATGATTCTGAAAGATTTTATCAGGATAGCTACGAAATAGTCCCGGAAGAAATATTCAGAAATTTTTATTAATCAATGCACGGTCTGAACGCTGAAGGCGGTCTGAACGAGAATGATACATCCATTCTAAACGAATTAAAACAGCCATATCCTGTTCAGACCGCCTTCGGCATTCAGACCAAATCTACACCTCTTCCATCTGCATACTCTTTTGTTGCTTCTTCCTGTCCTCTTCATTTAGTATAACCTTTCTCATGCGGATAGATTTTGGAGTTACCTCAATACACTCATCCTGCTGAATATACTCCATGCATTCTTCCAGCGTCATTTGAATTTTTGGCGCAGCACGGGATGCATCATCACTTCCGCTTGCACGGTGGTTGGTAAGTTTTTTTGGCTCCGTAGCATTTACTACAAGATCACCCGGCTTAATATGTTCAGCAATTATTTGACCTGCATAAACTTCTTCATTAGGGTCAATAAAAAATCTCCCCCTGTCCTGCAATTTATCAATTGAATATGCAGTTGTTCTTTCTGTATTCTTTGAGATCAAAACGCCATTACTTCTTCCCGGAATATTTCCTTTCCATGGTTTGTATTCTAAAAAACGGTGAGCCATTACAGCTTCACCTGCAGTATTGGTAAGCATGTTGGAACGCAGCCCTATTAAACCTCTGGAAGGAATTTCAAATTCCAAATGTTGAATGTCGCCTTTGCTTTCCATTATCGTCATTTCACCTTTGCGTTGTGTTACAAGATCAATAACCTTTCCGCTGTATTCAGCAGGCACATCCACTACAAGATTTTCGTAAGGCTCACATTTTTTACCATTGATCTCTTTAGTAATTACCTGTGGTTGTCCTATTGTCATTTCAAAACCTTCACGGCGCATGGTTTCTACCAAAATACTTAAATGCAAAATACCACGACCATACACCATAAAACTATCAGCACTGTCAGTATCCGTAACTTTTAGAGCAAGGTTTTTTTCAAGTTCTTTTTCCAACCTATCCTTTAAATGCCTCGAAGTAACAAACTTTCCATCTTTACCAAAGAAAGGTGAGTTGTTAATGCTGAACTGCATGTTCATTGTAGGCTCATCAACACTTGTTACAGCTAAGGCTTCCGGGTTTTCAAAATCAGCAATGGTTTCACCAATGTTGAACCCTTCAATTCCAACTACAGCACAAATATCACCGGCGCTAACTTCTGTAACTTTCTTTTTACCAAGGCCTTCAAAAATGTATAATTCTTTTACACGGCTTTTTACAACTTTACCATCCAGCTTCATCAATGAAATAGGCTGATTATCTTTGATCGTGCCTCTTGCAATTCTTCCCACTGCTATCCTTCCTAAAAAAGAAGAATAATCCAAGGAAGTGATTTGCAGTTGAAGATTTCCTTCAGTAACTTTTGGTGGCGGAACTTTCTCCAATATTGTATCTAATAAGGGAAATATATTATCTGTTTGTTCAAGCGAAGTGTTCATCCATCCATGTTTGCTTGAACCATAGATCGTTGGAAAATCAAGCTGCTCTTCAGTTGCATCAAGATTAAAAAACAATTCAAA
>JALYYX010000151.1 GCA_030946075.1 Bacteroidota bacterium
TGTTATGGAGATGGTGGGGCAATGTTTACCAATGATGATGCTTTGGCAGAAAAATTAAAAATGATTGCCAATCATGGGCAAAAAGTAAGATACTATCATGAAATGGTTGGCTGCAATTCAAGACTGGATGCAGTACAGGCTGCCATCTTAAATATTAAACTTCCTTTGCTTGATGATTATATTCAGGCACGCCAAAAAGCTGCAGATAAATATGATAAGGCCCTGGCAAACAATCCAAAAATCACAATTCCTTTCAGTGCAAAATATTGTACCCATGTATTTCATCAATATACCCTGACTTTGCACGATGTTGATCGTGATGCTTTGCATAATTTTCTTGCAGAAAATAATATTCCTTCCATGATATATTATCCTGTGCCGGCTCATCGCCAAAAAATGTTTGCGGCATTTGGCGGAGGTGATTTTAACTTGCCAATAACCGATTGGCTTACTGAAAGAGTTATTTCTCTTCCGATTCATACAGAGCTGGATGAAGAGCAGCAGGCGTTCATCATTAATAAAGTTTTAGAATTTGTAAACAAATAATAAATGAAAATAGCAGTTATAGGGACGGGTTATGTGGGTTTAGTTACAGGTACTTGTTTTGCAGAAACAGGCAACGATGTTACCTGTGTTGATATTGATAAAAGTAAAGTTGATAAATTATTATCGGGCCAAATAACTATTTATGAGCCGGGATTAGAAAAGCTTTTTATAAGAAATCAGAAAGAAGAAAGATTGCATTTTACAACATCACTTTCCGAAGGAATTAAAGATGCAAGAATTATTTTTCTTGCATTACCTACACCACCCGATGGAGACGGAAATGCAGATCTGCAGTATGTTTTAGGCGTTGCAAAAGATATAGGTACTATTATTACTAAAGATGATTACAAAATAATTATTGATAAAAGTACTGTGCCGGTTGGTACTGCTGAAAAAGTTAAAGATGCTATTTTAAAGAGTGCTAAAAATAATATTGAAGAATCATTTGATATTGTAAGTAACCCTGAATTTCTTCGTGAAGGTGTGGCTGTTGATGATTTTATGAAACCCGATCGGGTAGTAATTGGCACATCCTCAGAAAAGGCAAAAAAAATATTAGGAGAATTATATGCACCTTTTGTGCGGCAGGGAAATCCGATAATTTACATGGATGAAAAATCTGCAGAGCTTACAAAATATGCTGCAAACTCGTTTCTTGCAACGAAAATTTCTTTTATGAATGAGATAGCGCAGCTTTGTGAAAAAGTGGGCGCTGATGTAGATATGGTACGCAGAGGCATTGGCAGTGATGAAAGAATTGGAAGAAGATTTTTATTTCCCGGCATTGGCTATGGCGGTAGTTGCTTTCCCAAAGATGTGCAGGCATTGGCACGTTCATCAAAGGAATTAAATTATGATTTTAAAATTCTTAATGCAGTAATGAAGGTAAATGAAAAACAAAAACTTCACTTAGTGCAAAAAATAAAATTGTATTTTAATAACGATCTTAAAGGTAAGAAAATAGCATTATGGGGGCTGGCCTTTAAGCCGAATACTGATGACATTCGGGAAGCCCCGGCATTAACCTTAGTTGAGGAATTAATAAATGAAGGTGCTGAAATTTGTGCATTCGATCCAGAAGCAATGGCAAATGTAAAAAAAGAAATAGGAGATAGAATTAAATATTCCGAAAATCAATACGATACTTTAAAAGATGCTGATGCGTTAGTTATTGCAACAGAATGGAGTGAATTCCGAACACCTGATTTTAATAAGATGACTTCATTATTAAAAGACAGAGTAATTTTTGATGGAAGAAATTTATTTGATCTTGTACAAATGGAAGATTGCGGATTTCATTATGAAAGCATTGGAAGAAGAACTATACCCCAAACCCCTAAAGGGGCTTAATATTTTAGTTATAAATTATGACCAATTCGGATCAAATAGAAAAAGCATCAAATCTAAATTCCCCCTTTAGAGGGTCAGGGGGTAAACGAATTCTTATAACAGGCGCCGCTGGTTTTTTAGGTTCTCATCTTTGTGACAGATTTATAAAAGAAGATTTTTTTGTAATCGGAATGGATAATTTAATTACAGGCGATCTTAAAAATATCGAGCATCTTTTTAAATTAAAACAATTTGAATTTTATCATCATGACGTTTCAAAGTTTATTCACGTTCCGGGAAACCTTGATTATATCTTACATTTTGCATCTCCCGCCAGTCCTATAGATTATTTAAAAATTCCTATTCAAACTTTAAAAGTTGGCTCATTGGGCACGCATAATTGTTTAGGTTTAGCACTTTCTAAAAGCGCAAGAATTTTAGTTGCATCTACAAGCGAAGTGTATGGAGATCCGTTAGAGCACCCCCAAACTGAAGAATATTGGGGTAATGTTAATCCCGTTGGTCCCCGTGGTGTTTATGATGAAGCAAAACGTTTTCAGGAAGCCATAACAATGGCGTATCATAATTTTCACAAACTTGATACAAGGATTGTAAGAATTTTTAATACTTATGGTCCACGTATGAGGCTGAATGATGGCAGGGCTTTGCCCGCATTCATTGGCCAGGCATTAAGAGGTGAGGAGTTAACAGTTTTTGGAGATGGCAGTCAGACTAGAAGTTTTTGTTATGTTGATGATTTGATAGAAGGCATTTATCGTTTATTAATGAGCGATTATCCGATGCCAGTAAACATTGGCAATCCTGATCCTATTACTTTGAAAGATTTTGCTGAAGAGATTATTAAGTTAACAGGAACAAAGCAAAAAATTGTTTACAAGCCTTTGCCCCAGGATGATCCAAAGCAGCGCCAGCCGGACATTTCAAAGGCAAAAAAAATATTGTCATGGCAGCCAAAAGTTTCAAGAAAAGAAGGATTAAAAATTACGTATGAATATTTTAAATCTTTACCTAAGGAAGAATTAAACAAGCTTCCCAAAGAATTTATCCGCAAGGACTCCTTCGAAGAAAGCAGAAAATAATAATTAAGAATGTATACAGACCTTGTTGACAAGAAAAAGAAATTAGCAGTAATTGGTTTAGGATATGTGGGCTTACCAATAG
>JALYYX010000190.1 GCA_030946075.1 Bacteroidota bacterium
GCATCAGAGGTTTTTTTGTTCAAATATCTTTAAGAGTTGGGAATTTATTTTATTAATGTACTTTACATTGGCTTAGTTGTTGAAGAGAGTTTATTTGTTATTACTAAACAACACTAAAAATTAATTAACTACTAAAACAATTACATCATGAAACAGTTAACTAAAGCATTTTCTTACAAAACTTTTGTAACATTTTTAATGCTTACATTTATTAATGCCCTTGCATTTGCGCAAGACAGTACAGACGGCGGCACATCCAAAAGCAGTAGTTCCTCAAGTACAAGTACTACGAGTGTTACAACCACTGATACATGGTACACCCAGCCATGGGTATGGATTGTGGGCGGAGCAGTTTTATTGCTGCTTATTGTTGCACTGGTTCGTGGTAATAACAGTTCTAGCTCTACAGGCCGCTCAGATAAAGTCACTGTTACAAAATCTGTAAGAACAGATACTGATACAGATGTGTAGAAATTAATTTCTTTTTTTTATAATAGCTGCGCAAATGCGTGGCTATTTTTATTTGAGAACCGGTTTATTGTAAACCATCTTAAGCAAGAGAAATAACTTTCTAGTGACAAAGTTGCTATCTATTATAGTTGCTAAGAAAAGTGTAGGCTCAGTAAATGGTTTAAAGTTTTCACTTCCTGTTAATATTTCAGAATATTTTTTACATTGATTTATAAAGCTTATCACAGATAAATTTTTTCTTTGCTGAATAGGAGTTCTCAGCAAACGATGTGATAAACCTTTGCAGTAAAATGAAATAAATTTATCGGCATTATTTTTTATCACTGCATCATACTTTTGATTTGTATGTTTTAATTTATTAAGAAAATAAATAAAACTTTTAAAGGCCTCATTCATATTAATATCAGATGAAATACTTGTGGTGCTTTGGTGTAAACGAAAATAAAATCCTTCCTTCTCAGAAGTAGCTTTATAACTTTTCCCCGTAAGATTGATCCATAATTCAAAATCGGCGTATAATAAATTTGGATAAAGAGGTATACCGCCTGCATCATCATAATCTTTTGAACGCATCATAAATCCGGTGCCAACGATATCAATTTTATTTTGCAGTATAGTTTGTAAAAATTGAGGGCCATTTTCTTTTATCTGCATTGGTTTACATTGTTTTATTTTTTTTCCTTTTGAATCTATAAAAGCAAAATGAGTCTGGTAAAGGCATGCATCTGGAAATTTGCATATCAAATCATTCATTACAGAAAGATAATCCTGATTCAAAACATCATCATGTCCGATAATGGTCATGAATTCATTTTTTGGGATTGATACAATTCTTCCCCAATTTTCTTCAATACTTAAAGGTTTTTCTGACGGATAAATTAGTATTCTTTCATCATTCAGCGACTCTATCCATTGCATAGTTCCATCGCTGCTGAAATTATCAAGAACAATTAAATTAAAATCTTGAATTGTTTGTGCAAGAATACTGTTTATACATTCTTTTACATATTCACCGCCATTGCGTACAGGGAGTATGATGCTGAATGCCAGATTTATTTTCTGCCCCATGCTATTAGAGTATATATTCTTCTTTTATTTTCACTTGCACTCAAATACTTTTTGGTTTGATTATCTGCTATGAGCAAATTCTCCTGATTAAAACTCCAAAATGTTTTGCTGTCATACCATGAATTTATTTCATACTTATTTCCAAATTTATCAACTACCAAAACATTTTTATTATTTTTCAAAATTTGATTTGTGATGCTGTTCCTTCCGCTCTCAAAACTGTATGCCCGTAATTTGGATGTAAGTGGTTTATATTTAATTTCTAAAAAAATATTTTTCCATATCATAAACCCATTTGTTCGTAAATGTGGGTTCGGAAAACTTTTAAAGAACAATTTGTAGTAAAAAAAACTTTTAATAAAAAGCTTATACTTTCTAAAGTTATGACTGAAAGATTTTTGTCTTTCATACTGCCAGGAATTTCTTATAAACGCTGTACTGCTATAGCTTTGAAAGGAGCCTGTAGCAGCCACCATAGCCACATTTTCTTTTATAATGTTGTCATACATTTTTAGCAGCCAGTTATCTGATAATAAAATGCTGTTGGTATTTAAAAATAAAATTAAATCTTTTGAAATATTTTTTGCAGCAAAAAAATATGCATCAATATCAAGGCCACCTTTAAAATAAAGTGAGGTATAATGAATGTTCATCTCTTCCAAGTATCGATGATATGGGTCTGTGTCTTTACTATCAATTTCTGAGTCTTTAAACAGCATTATCAACTGATGAGATAGGCCGGCAATGTTATGTAAATAGGAGTATATAAATTTATAAAAGCTTTCAGTTCCCGCAGGAAGCCAGATTAAATATACAACTGAAATATTTCTTTTAGCTTCCATTATTTTAAAGATATTTCCTTTTGGAAGAAAAAAATTTTAAGTACAAAAATTGTACGAGTGCAATTATTTTAAAATACATTTTCAAAAAATTAATCTTTAGTAAATAGAATCTTTTAGGGAGTACTTCTGCAGCAAAATTGCATGCATCCTCCACATTATTTATATTAGTTTTGGTCGTATCAACGTAAAGTGAACTACTTACAGGAGAAAATTTCTTTTTAATTGTTGCAGGCTTCGGTACATGAATCACTTTTGATAAAATATCTTTTACATAATTTTCTATGTGATTTCTTTTGCCTATTTCAATAACACCATCGTGAATTTCTTTGAATTTAGTCTCATCGTGTTCATAAGTCATTTCCTTTATTACTTCATCAATAACTTTTTTTATAGGGATTTTAGGGAATGAAGGAACAAGGTTATTCACCTGAAGTAATGCATCCGAAATAGGTACAACATTGCACCTGATAAATTTTAATGAAGGATGAAAAGGAGCATTACCTTCGTTATTAAGCAAATCATTAAATGGGCCCTGATCTACAGTTGAACTTATAGTTGCGAAACCTGCACTCGTTTTTGATGTAGCATTTAATGTTATCGGAAATTCAAGCCGGATATATTTTTGTACACTCGCAGCAATTAATGCTCCTGAAAAAAAATCCGGTATTCGTGAATGGAAAAAAACTCCGTTATTCCTTTGCCTAAGTATTTTAATTAACTCAATAGAAATAAAACCTCCATAAATACTTGGGAAAGAAATTGTTTGGTAAATACTCTCTTTGAAAATTTTCTTGATTTCTTTTTTAGCATTTACAATTCTGTAATAGTTAGCCATTGGTATCATAAAGAAAGGTGGAAGCCCGGGCCAGTTATAATTTCCGAAACGCCAACCAATAGCCGGAATATTTTTATGCTTATTAATTATGTTTACTACTTTTTCGATAGAACCTGGCAAAAATCCATCATCCGATCCTAATATTGAAATATATCCTTCATTTGCATAATTTAATATGTACTCATAATGCTGCATCATAGTGAATCTCTCGGGAGTTTTAATATATGAGATTCGCTTATCTTCAAAATAATCCAGAAGCTCCTTTATATCATCCTCACTACAATTATCACTTATAATTACTTTTAAATTTTTATACGTTTGGGCAATTACTGTTTTTATAGTCCAATAAAGCGTATCACGTCTGTTAAGCGTTGGTATTATAACCGTTAGAAGTGGAGTAAGTTCATTTGGCATCCTGAAATTTATTCAACCTTTTCCATAAAATAAAGTATCTTCTTTAAGGAGGATTATATCGTAATTATAGTTTTTAGTTTTTTATCATCTCCCCAAAAAGCCATGGCTTCATAATCAGGGTAGGGATAATATCCAAGATTTAAGGTGATCTTTTTATTCTTCTCTTCTAAATAATTTTCAACAAACGTTTTTACTTTAATCGGATTGCCGCTGCAGCAATTTATGATGCCGGTTATTTCATTCAGAAGAGCAATCTTTACAATATATTCTGCAACTTTTTCAACGGATAAATAATCTCTTATTTGCTCACCGCCACTCATATTAAAAACTTCATCTCCTTTTTGCAGTGCACTTTCAAGTTGCGAAAGTAATGAATTAGGATTTTGGCCTTCACCATACATATAAAACAAGCGGATCCATTTTAATGTAAAAGGGTGTTGCTGCTGCAACTCTTCTAAAAATTTTCGCAGTTCATCTTTTGCCATTGCATAAGGATTTTGAGGATCGCTTTCCATATCCTCTGATAAACAACCTTCTTTCATCCCATACTCAAAACATGTTCCCGTTACTACTACATTTTGCAAACCATTTTCAACCATGTTTTTTAAAAATGCGGAATGGGACGGAAGATTTTTTTCTACATGAAATTTCTCTTTGTAGTTGGGTAATCCTTGCCAGGCAAGGTGTATCAAAAGATCAGGCTTACCGGTTTCAGTAAAATAATTTTTGTTTGATTCTAAATTGTCAAGATCGAGCTCTACAACTTTTATAGCATCAGGAAGATCGGTTACTGAAACTTTATTTCTTATGGTAACAATAATTTGATGATCGTATTTTAATAATTCATTTAGTACATGTTTGCCCACAAAACCTGTTGCGCCTGTTACTAAAATTTTCATTTTAAAAAATTTCTAGTTCAGGAATGGCAACAACAAATTTGCCTCCCCAATCTTTTATATAATTTAACTGGTTTGTAATTTCCTTTTTTAAATTCCAGGGAAAAATAATAACGTAATCAGGTTTATTATTTCTCAAATACTCTTCATTAAAAACCGGAATGTGGCTGGCAGGTAAAAATTTATTTTGCTTATGAGGATTTGCATCAACCACAAAATCTATCAGATCATTTTTTATTCCGCAAAAATTTAAAAGTGTATTTCCTTTAGCCGCAGCGCCATAAGCGGCAACCTTTTTATTTTTTCTTTTTTGTTCAATAAGAAAAGCGGTAATATCTAACTTCACCTTTAAAGCTTTTTGCTGAAAATTTGTATAATACTTTTCAGAATTCATTCCTATTGAAATTTCCTTTTCTAAAATAATTTCTACATTTACCGATATTTCCTGCTGTTGGTTTTCTTTATGTGTTGCATAAATTCTCAATGAGCCGCCATGCGTAGGAATTTCTTCAACATCAAACATTTTTAACCCCTGCGATTCAAAAATTTGTTTTATTGTATAAAACGAGAGATAAGAAAAATGCTCATGATAAATAGTATCGAACTGTTTGTTTTCAACCAATTGCATCAAATGAGGGAACTCCATTGTTATTATACCATCTTCTTTTAAAATAATTTTCATGCCTGCAACAAAATCAACAATGTCCGGAACATGTGCCAGTACGTTGTTTCCGAGCAAAAGATCTGCTTTTATATTTTTAGCAACCAATTCTTTTGCTAGTCTTACACCAAAAAAATCAATTACAGATTCTATGCCTTTTTGTTTTGCAGCTTCTGCTGTATTGGCTGTTGGCTCAATGCCAAGCACAGGAATATTTTGTTCTTTAAAATATTGAAGAAGGTAGCCATCATTACTGGCAATCTCGATAACTTTTGAATTTTCGTTTAATGAAAACCTTGATGTCATTTTTTGTGTGTACTGTTTTGCATGCGCAAGCCAGCTGCTGGAAAAAGAAGAAAAGTAAACGTAATCGCTGCTGAAAATAGCATCAGATTTTTTGTATTCATCTACCTGAACCAAAAAACATTTATCACAAACAAAGACTTTTAACGGATAAAATATTTCTGGCTCACTCAATTGCTCAGCTGTTAAAAAAGAATTGGATGCAGGAGAATTATTCAAATCTATAAACACATGCGTTAAAGAAGTTTTACAAAATCTGCAATTCATTATTAAAAATTTATGCCTTCAAAAGCTTTAGTTAAATAAGAATGATTACCATCTCTTTCTGAAATATTTGTTACAGCGAGCGGCCATTGAATTTTAATCATTGGTTCATCATATCTTATTCCGCTTTCAAAACCCGGCTTATACATTTGCGAATGATGATAGATCAATTCACAATTATCAGTAAGTGTTTCAAATCCATGGGCAAATCCTTCGGGAATAAAAAGCATTTTTTTATTTTTTGCTGAAAGCTCTGTGCCAAACCACTGTAAAAAGGTTTTTGAATTTTTTCTCAGGTCAATGATAACATCAAACACTGCGCCTGCTATGCATCGCACTAATTTTATTTCAGTAAATGGCTGTATTTGATAATGCATTCCTCTTACAGTTCCCTTTTTATTTGTACATGAATGATTTAGCTGCACCCATTCTTTATTAAACCCAATATTTTTGAATTCATCCTTGTCAAACGTTCTCGCAAACCATCCCCGCTCGTCTGAAAATGGCTCCGGTTCTATAATGTAGCTGCCAGCAAGTTTTGTTTCTTCAAATTTCATAATTGCTGGTAACTTTTAATTTGCGCAATTGTATAATCAAAAAGTATTTCATGCGGTTGCTTGTACCAATCAATTGTCCATTGTATTGCCTGCTTGCTGTTAAGCTTTGGCTCCCAGTTTAAATCTTTTTTTGCACGGTTAATATTTAATTTTAAAATGCCTGCTTCGTGAGGCTGCGCCGGATCTGAAATATTTTTCCATGAACCTTCTCCCCAAATATCAATTGCTGCATTCACCAATTTTTCTACTGTAAGATGATCCCGCTTTTTAGGGCCGAAATTATATGAAGCAGATATTTTTTCCGGAACATTGTATAACAATCCACCTAATAATAAATATCCGCCAAGCGGCTCCAGAACATGCTGCCAGGGCCTGATTGCGGTGGGATTTCTTACTTCAATTTCCTCGTGAAGTATAAGATGATTAATTATATCAGGAAGTAACCTGTCTTTATTCCAGTCACCACCACCAATAACATTTCCTGCCCGTGCGGTTGCTAAAGTTTTTTGATGCCGATAACTATCGGCATCAATTTCGTTCGGGTTAAAAAATGATCTCTGGAAAGATTCAGCAACTAATTCTGCACAGGCTTTGCTGGCGCTGTACGGATCATATCCGCCTAACCTGTTTTTTTCTTTATAGGCTTTTTGCCGCTCTTTATTTTTATAAACTTTATCAGTTGTTACAATTATTATAGAACATTTTTTTTGCAAATGGATACAAGCTTCAAGAAGATTTGCTGTGCCTGTTACATTTACCTCAAATGTTTCTGCAGGTATTTCATAAGAGCGACGAACCAATGGTTGCGCCGCCAAATGAAAAATATAATCGGGTTGAAAAGAAATAATTTCCTGCTGTAATTTTTGTTTATCTCTTATATCAGCAATTACGCTTTCAATTTGCAGGTGCGGAGAAACTATATTATAAATATCTTTTTCATTTTGCGGTGATAATGCGTAACCCTTTACTGATGCGCCTAAAAGCTGCAGCCATGTAATTAACCATGCACCTTTAAAACCTGTATGGCCTGTTACAAAAACCTTTTTACCGTTATAAAATTTTTGCAATGCCTGTTGGTTTACCACACTTTCCATTTGGCGTCGTTGTGTTTCCATAATTCCTCCAGTTCAATTTTATCACGCAGTGCATCCATACATTTCCAAAAGCCTGTATGCCGGTATGCAACTAACTCATTAGCCTCTGTAAGCTGCTCCAGTGGCCTGTCTTCCCACATCATATTGCTCATGTCACCATCGAGGTATTTAAAAACTTCAGGCTTTAAAACAAAAAATCCACCGTTTATCCATTTGCATTCATCTTTAGCTTTTTCCTTAAATGCAGTTACTTCATCATTATTGTTTAATTCCATTCCGCCAAACCTTGCCTCTAACTGAATGGATGTTACTGTTGCAATTTTATTATGCTCTTTATGAAAGCTTAAAAGATCTTTAAGATTAACATCACAAACTCCATCGCCATACGTAAGCATGAAATCTTCATCACCAATATATTTTTGAATCAATTTTAATCTTCCTGCGGTTTTGGTATCAAGCCCTGTTTCCACCAGTGTTACAGTAAAAGGTTCTGCGGCAGAGTCGTGTATTTGTACTTTATTATTTTTTAGATCAATAGTAATATCAGAATTATGCAAAAAGTAATTCATGAAATATTCTTTGATGATATATCCTTTGTATCCGAGACAAATAATAAAATCATTAAAGCCAAAGTGACTGTAAATTTTCATTATATGCCAGATGATTGGCTTGCCCCCTATCTCTACCATTGGCTTTGGGCGGGCATCTGTTTCCTCGCTTATCCGTGTTCCAAGTCCACCTGCAAAAATTACAACTTTCATAATCTTTTATTATGCCAAAAATATTGCATTCATTTTAAATGCTTATCATTTGTAAGTATGCAGCATTTTTAATTTATGTAAAAAAAGATCAAGACCTTTTTTTGCATTATCATCCAGTTTATATTGTATGTAAGAAGTATAATATTTTTTAAGATCAAAAATTTGATATGGGTTTTCTGAAACCACATTATCTATCTGTGACAACCCTATTTTATTTGCCTCGTTAAATGCATTGATGAAAGATTGATCAAGCTGCTTATTACTTATCCATGCAGCAAAAACAAAAGGCAGGCCTGTAAACTTTTTCCACTCTTCGCCAAGATCATATTTATAAGCAGAGATTTTTCGTTGCTCCAATGCCCTGTCGCCAATTATTAATCCTGCCGTTGTATGTTTAATTTCATTCCTATAATCTTCTGAAGTCTTTTCAATTATTGGATCAATCTTCCAGAATTCTTTTATTAAAATTGTAAGCAGATCAACCGAGCTGCGGCTTTGATAATCCAATAAAACTTTTTTAATTTTTTCAATAGGCACTTCACTGAATAAGCAAACACTGGCAACCTCACCGTTGCTGCTGATACAATAATCTGAAATAATAAAATGCTCTTTCATTTGGGGAATAATGGCCACAGGAACAAGTCCTACGTCAATCTCATCACTTAAAAGCATGTCCGCAATTCTTGAAGGATAATCTACAACAAGATCAACTTCATCTTTCATTTCACCATTTTCAAAACCGTAAATAAGTGGCTTTGTATTGAGATAATTTACTGCGCCTACTCTAACCTTTCTATTCAATTCATCAAAATTTTTGTGGCTGCAAATTTAGTGCATAGGAGGCTATGCACATTAATTTAATAAGATTACATAGTTTACATACGTGTCTGCAATTTCATTTAGAAAAATACCAAAGTCAGTACTTTCTCCATTACCTAATTGCTGAATGCCCTTTGACAATTTTTTTATCATACTATATTTGAATATTTCTGTTGAGTAATTAACTCTTTTAAAATGAAATGCGCAGCCTGAAAATGTGTGGCATCTATATTCTTCCAGGATTAATTGATTTTATTTTTTAGCTCAAAATTACAGACAATCAAAAAAACAATAACAGTTTTCATATTAGACCTTATAAAGTGGCTTCAGATTTTTTTGATTTGTCGTAAAAATAAAAAAGCGAAAGGATATTACTTAATAATAATATCCGAAAATAATATTCATTTCATCCTCGCTGGTCAATCCAAAATTTATTGTTTTGGAAGTAGTATTATTATATGTTACTACGCTTGTTAATCCTTCGCCGGCTTTTAGTTGAATGGGTGTAGTAAGATTTAAAACTAAGGGGTGTTCCCAATCCGTATTTTCATAAACTACTTCTCCGTTACGAACGCCACCAAATATTTTTATCTGAAATTTTTCCCCGGTTTTATGAAAGTGTGAAGTAAGCGTAATAACGGTTACTGCTTTTGAAAATGTAAAATCTGTGGTGATGGTTTTGCGTGTGTAAGCAGGAATAGAAAAATTATAATTGGCAAAATTTATAGACTGGGCTTCCTTTACAACGCTTGCCTGCGGCACTGTGTACAGGTTTATATAGTTTTCTCCTGTAAGGGTTGTAGTCTGTTTATTAAAATAATGTGCATTCAAGTCAAGTGGGGTACCGGCTGGTACCTTTAAAGCAACTCCTGCCGGAAAAGTATAAGTAGAATTTACATCGGTGCCACCGTTTAAATAAATATGATTTTGCATTTGAGCATACGTTGTTATATTAATACTTCCGTCTGCATTATACAAATCTCTGATAGTGTTTGCAGGTGGCAGTAACGCAGGATTCTGGAACCCGTACAAAACAAAATGGTGACTGTTGGGCCTGCCCTGCATAACAAATTTATTTACATAAACAGTGGAAGTATTGGGCGTGATTCTATTTACAAATACTTCACGTTCAGTATTGGGATTTACAGTAAAAGAATTTATAGATAACTGAAATCCATCAGCAGGTGCAGGCGGCGGCAGGGGGACAAAAGGCTGTGTACATACAACTTTATTATCCAATACTGTTTCATCAACAACACTTCCTGTTTTAGGAGCACCTTTTATTATCCACTGTTTAATAAATTCAATTTGACCAAGGGTTAAATTAGGACCACCCAATGGCATTGAAGAACCATATTGTGTTACAGACTGGCAATAAATTTTCTGATACAATAAACTATTTACATAATCTCCTGCTTTTACTCTTAGTAAGCCTCCAGCATTTGCGGCAGCATTTTTTGGTGCCTTATTAAATAAATTATCGTAGGCTACATCCGCTGACAGCACAAGGTTATGCTGGGCATAATTTACATCGCTGGTGGAGGCATGGCAGCCATTTGTTGCACATGTAGGGTTAAGAATATTCTCCTGAATAACAGTCCAAGTATCCTTTGGAGCTGTTTGTCCCGCATTTTTGCTGCAGGATTCAATGATAACAGATAAAATGATAATTACAGAAACAATAATCGCTACTCCAAAAAATTTCATATAAAAGAGTTGTTGAAATGAGAATACAATTTAGGAAAATATCTTTATGTAATGAAATGGGATACAGCATTAAAATATACTCAATATACCTTTTATCTTTGCATCAGCATTCATTACTTTCTTTATCTTATCCAGTAATTTCAGGATAGTTTCATAGTTATTGTCAACAACATCTAATACGATAAAGCCAATAGAATATTTTTCAAGATTTTGTTGATACTGTAAGTTCTTATCGGATGTTAGCAAATAATCGAATCCATCTTTTTGCATAGCATTAATCAGTTCACCATTTTCTAATGAATTCCAGCCTTATTTGTACTGTGTAAATTTCACAAACTTCCAGTAAACGGTACTTTAGTTTTACCGGGAGATTTTCATCAAGCAGAACTTTTTTCATGGAGCAGGTTTTCAAAATGTTCAATAACCTGTATGGCCTGTTCTTTTTTTACAGAAGAAAAATCTTCAAGAAAATCATTTAATGTATGGCCTGCTTTTAAATAATCAAAAAGATTTTTTACAGGAACTCTTGTGTTAGTGAACACAGGTTCTCCGCTTTGAATATTTGGCGATATTGTAATAGGGTGTGACATTGCTATGTAAAGATAGCATGAATTATTGTTGATAGAAAGCCAACAGGAATTACAGGATGCTGCCCGCAGTTTGTAACTCAGAACTCTCTTTCATATTGTTGTTTATAAGTCTGTTGTTACAAACCTACCGCTTCGGTTTGTGTCTTCACAACCCGAAACATTTGGAATGTGGTTCGTGCTGACACGAACCTGGGAAATGGGACTAGACGGCGGCTCTCACGGGTTGCACGGAACACATGCTATGGCTGAACCTACGATGGCTGAACCGAGTACTAATTGCGAAGAAAATTTGCACTTTTTTTCTTCTGCGTATGAAATTGTAACTTTAATAAAATGTTTTTATGAATGTAAACGAGTTAGTAGTAGTTGATAAAGATATTGCGGCTGGTAAACCTGTGTTTAAAGGTACAAGAGTAACCGTTCAAACATTATTTGATTACTTGGAAGATGATTCCCTCGAAGAATTTTTAAAAGGTTTCCCAACTGTTACCAAAACACAGGCTGAAGCTGTTATTGAGTTGGCTGCTGAAAAACTTTTATCAAAAGTAACTACATGAAAATTTTATAACTATTTATAAAATGTTTTTAAGTTTATCGGGATGCTGCCTTCCATCAAAGACTGTAATAATTTCAATAGCTTCTCTCCTGTTTCTAAAATAAATAATATTCTGCTTTGTTAAAGCATACTTACGAATATTCTTTCGCTTGTTATAATATCCAAACAGTCTTGGGTTAATTGAAATGATATAGTAGAATGCCTGAAGCTTTTGCAGAAATTCACCAACAATTTTTTGATTCCAATTTTCTGAGAGATAATAAATAATGTTATTGATGTCTTCTTTTGCCTGTGGAGAAATTATTACCGGCTTTGGCTTACTTTTTTTTGCCATAGCTCGCCTGCATTTCATTTAGAAACATTCCGAAGTCTGTGCCTTCTCCATTATCTAATTGCTGAATGCCTTTGGCAATTTTATTGTCAACTATGTTTTTATCAACTGTAAGGTTTGCATATTTCTGTTGATTAACCAACTCTTTTAAAATTACATGCGCTGACTGAAGATATGTAGCATCCATTTCTTCCAGACTTTTATTGATTTTGGTTTTTAGTTCAGCGGTTGACATAATGATTTGTTTACTTAAAGTTACAAAAAAGAATTATTGATTGCTGTCCTGAGTTT
>JALYYX010000225.1 GCA_030946075.1 Bacteroidota bacterium
CAGGAGAAATATTTTGAAGATTATTAGCTGTAGCAATAAATAAAACTTTACTAAGATCATATTCAAGCTCTAAATAATTATCGTAAAAATTATTGTTTTGCTCAGGATCTAAAACCTCCAGTAATGCAGAGGAGGGATCGCCTCTGAAATCATTTCCTACCTTATCAATTTCATCCAGTATCATAACAGGGTTCGATGATTTTGTTTTTCTTACAGATTGCAGAATTCTGCCGGGCATAGCACCAATATAGGTTTTGCGGTGTCCACGTATCTCACTTTCATCGTGCAAGCCTCCTAAACTTACCCTTACATATTTTCTTGCAATAGCGTTTGCTATACTTTTTCCCAAAGATGTTTTTCCAATTCCCGGGGGGCCAACAAAACAAAGTATAGGGCTTTTCATATCACCCTTTAATTTCAACACAGCCAGATATTCTAAAATTCTTTCTTTAATTTTTTGCATTCCGTAATGGTCATTATCCAAAACTTTTTTTGCTTTTTTAAGATCGTACTGGTCTTTTGTATAATCATTCCAGGGCAGGTCGAGCATTAGATCAAGATGATTATACACTACAGAATAATCAGGGGTTGAAGGGTGCATTCTTTCCAGCTTCTCAACACCTTTATTAAACATTTCTTTTGCAGCAGCAGGCCATTTTTTTCCTTCTGCTTTTTTGCGCATTTCATTTACTTCTGCAATATTTTCTCCGCCAAGTTCTTCTTTAATGGCTTTCATTTGTTGCTGCAAAAAATAATCTTTCTGCTGCTTATCAAGCTCCGCACGGGTTTTATTGGTTACTTTATTTTTTAACTCGGCATATTGCAATTCTGTTTGCAGCAAATTCATTAATACTTCAGCTCTTGCTTTAATATTATTTATTTCTAAAAGCTTTTGTTTTTCCAACAAAGGGCTGTTGAGATTACTGCTAACAAAATGAATAAGGAATCCGGGATTTTCAATATTTTTTAAAATGATAGAAGCCTCTGAAGGCATGTTGGGAGAGAGTTGTATTATCTGCCCTGCAAGTTCTTTTATAGAGCCAACCATTGCACTGAAATCTTTATCATCATTTAAAGGATCATCTTCTAATACGGTTATTTTTGCTTTAAAATAAGGATCATCAGAAGTGATTTCATCTGTTTTAAATCTTTTTTTCCCCTGAATGATAATAGTAGTGCCGCCGTCGGGCATTTTAATCAGCTTAACAATTTTAGCAATCGTGCCTATGTCCACAAGATCACTTACGGTAGGCTCTTCCACATTACTGTCTTTTTGCGAAACTACCCCAACCAACTTGTCAGTTTTATATGCATCATTTACTGCCTTAATACTTTTATCCCTGCCAACAGTTATTGGCAATACTACTCCCGGAAATAAAACGGTATTTCTCAATGGCAGTAAAGGTAATTCATCGGGAATAGCCTGTTCATCATTGTTTTCACTCTCTTCATTCAAAGGAATGATGGGCATAAATTCCATTTCTTCCTCAGAACTTCCTAAAAAAATCTTATGGTTCATATATTTTATTTCATTAGACAAATTGTCAAAAAATCCTTCAAAGAAACGGGTTTTTAAAGGAATACTATAGTTGTCAATATTAATGCCACGATAAACACGTTTCTGAAGTGTAAAAATTTCAAGACGTTTAAGGTTTACTAAATTTGCCTCATGTACTTTAATTGCACAGATAAGGAACTGTATATATTAAAAAAAATTGCAGCGGCAGCAAGTGAATTAAATATGCCATGCTTTTTAATTGGTGGGTTTGTAAGAGATAAAATTTTAAATAGAACAACAAAAGATATGGATATTGTTTGTGCAGGCGATGGAATTGCATTAGCTGAAAAAGTTGCTCAAAAATTTAAGCCTTCTCCTCAGGTAACAGTTTTTAAAAATTTTGGAACTGCTCAAATAAAATTAAATGATCTTGATATAGAATTTGTGGGTGCAAGAAAAGAAAGTTATGATTTTGATAGCCGCAAACCACATGTGGAGAAAGGTACAACTGAGGATGACCAAAACCGCCGTGACTTTACCATGAATGCTTTAGCTATAAGTTTGAATAAAGAAAACTTTGGCGAACTCATTGATCCTTTTAATGGCATAAGGGATCTGCAAAATAAAATTATTAAAACACCTTTAACTCCTGAAATAACTTTTAGTGATGACCCTTTACGAATGATGAGAGCCATTCGTTTTGCCGCGCAATTGCACTTTACCATTGAAGAAAAAACTTTTAATGCAATTGCTGCAAATGCAGATAGAATAAAGATAGTAAGTGCAGAAAGAATTACTGATGAGCTGAACAAAATTATTATGAGTGATGTGCCTTCAGTAGGTTTTAAATTGTTATTTACAACAGGGTTATTAAAAATTATTTTTCCGCAGATGGTGGAACTTGCCGGCGCTGAATACATTGATGGCAAAGGGCATAAAGATAATTTTTACCACACTTTGCAGGTACTTGATAATATTTCTGAGCATACTAATGATCTGTGGTTACGATGGGCTGCCATACTGCACGACATAGCAAAACCTAAAACAAAAAAGTTTGAAGAAGGCCATGGGTGGACGT
>JALYYX010000246.1 GCA_030946075.1 Bacteroidota bacterium
ATTGAATTGAGATATATGTTTTGAGTTACCATCAACTTTCAATTCAAGCATTTGGTTAAAATCGCAATCGTATAAATAACCATCCCAACTAATAGAGATTGTATTGCGGCACATCACATTTGGTACGGCTACAGGATTATATGCATCTACAAGTTTTTCCATGTAAGTTTCATAATTGCCACTGGTTAGCAGGTAATCTAAAAAACGACTAATAGGAAGATTGGTGATTGCAAATAAATTGTTGAACTCAATACCATAACATTGCATTAATGCCTGCTTATATTCTTTTTCCAGAGATTGTTGAGAAGGGGGTAAGAATGCACCTGCAGGATTATAAACCAAATTCAAAATCAAACCTGTTTCTTCCTTTCCATAACCAACTTCATTGAGCATTTGAAGTGCTTTAATGCTGTCATCAAATACACCATTACCACGTTGCCTGTCGGTTCTGTTTTGCGTATAAAATGGAAGAGAAGAAACAACTTCTATTTTATGTTGTTTGTAGAACTGCGGCAGATCATTATATTTTTTATTTGCCAAAATGATGGTGAGATTGCATCGAACCATTACATGCCTGTCTAGTTTTTTTATTTCTTCAACAAACCATCTAAAGTCAGGATTCATTTCAGGAGCTCCTCCGGTAAGATCAACTGTTTTTAATTGCGGATTACTCCGCAAGGCATCCAGGCATTGCTGCATGGTATCTCTCGTCATTATTTCTTTCCGGTCAGGACCTGCATCTACATGACAATGCCTGCAGGTTTGATTGCACATCTTACCAATATTTACCTGGAAAACATCTATACCTACAGGTTTTAAAGGATATAAGCCAATCGTTTCCAGCTTTTGCTGAAAAGGGATAAGGGAAAATTCACCTGATTTTCCATGCTCAATAATTTCAATTTGTTCATGAGCATCGGCAAGAAAACTATTTTGTGCTTTTAATGATTTCATGTTTTAATTTACATGGCTATATCATTCACCTTGTTCATCATTTGTACTCCATGTACGAGAGATGCACCGCCACGGATGGCACATGCTACATGTACGGCTTCCATCATTTGGGCTTCACTCCAGCCTTTTTCAAAAGCATCACTGCTATATGCATCAATACAATAAGGGCATTGTACAGCATGAGATACGGCTAAAGCGATCAATGATTTTTCCCTGGCGGTTAATTCACTGTCTTTAAACACCTCACCATAGTAAGAGAAAAATTTATCTGCCAATGGTTTTTGAAAGTCTGCTACGTTACCAAATTTTTTTAGATCTTCTGAATTGTAATAATTGTTGTTCATATGTTTTATTTAAAATAATTTTCTTATAATCATTATAAGTTAAGGAAATTTTAATAGTCGTCATTATACTAAACTAATTACTTTCCGATACAGAAAGTGAAAACAGCTGATTCTTCTAAGTTATAGAAGAAATAGCAACAGATTAGTGAACATAATATCTAAAATCCGTACTTGATTTTCTTTTAAGTATAAGGGTTTCTTTATCTACAACATCATCCAACATTACATCTTTTGATTCAATAAATGGATCATACCAATCTGCTTTATTTCTTGCCCACTCTAACCATTCTTTTAAATTAGCTGAAGTATCACCCAAATCTTTTTTCTCTACTTCTTTAATATAATTACGGAGATTTTTTGCTTTATGCCATCGTGATGCATTTCCGAGCAATTCTTTAAATTTTAGTAATTCTTTTTCTTGAAGTAGTTCAAACTCTTGCTTCAATCTTTCTTTCTCTTTGCGTATTTGTTCATCCTTTTTATGTTGAATGCGACGCTCTTTCTCTTCCATCCCAGCAATTTCTAAATATGCTATAATTTTTGATAACTGCTGTTCTATAGTCTCCTTTCCATCCTTCCATTCTTTATTGGGATACCTGTATACTTGAAAGGATAATATTCCTGTTGGATGATATACCATTCTGTCCCAAGACCCATCTTTTGTAACAACTTTTTTCATCTTCTCACGAAACAGAATTTTAAAATCTTGTTCATCGATAACTGCATAAGTATCACCATTTTTTATTAAGACATCATGCCCTCTAGCTCTTAATGCTTTTATAAGAGTATCAAAAAATCTAAGAGCTCTCCCGAGGTTTAGCTTTCCCACTCGTATGTCTAATTCATCTCTCCAAGACCTTACAGTACTAATGTATAGCGAGTCATCAACTCTCCGAGTTGACATACTATCTTTTACTGCATTTATTAATTTATCTGGATTACTTAATCTTTCCGGAACTATAAGTTTTGATTTAAGATTTTCTTCTATTTCATTTTGTAAACTAAGAACTATATATCTTGTATTAACATCTTGGGAAGCATCCCCATTTCTTAATGCTAATGATATTTGCTGTTCTCCTTTATAATTATCGGGCAATGGACTTGTAATAATTTTCTTTCCAAACTGAAGTTTTTGCCAATGACCTGCTTGTGGAAGTGGAATATTCATCCTTTTGCAAATCTTTCTTAATCCTACATCTGAAATATTATATTTCTTCGAAAGAGTTAACATTGGTGTAGACCAAACTAGGTTATATAATTCTTCGCGAGTTAATACAATCTCACCCATGAAACAATTTTTCAAGATAATTATATCTAAATTCTAAAAATGATGAAACGTTTTCTGTTGAACCGAATAGGTCTGCCCATTCAAAATTTTCGATGTTCCATTTATTGTCTTCTACACTTTTTAACTTCATCCAGTCAGGGAACAGATTGCATTGTTTATTATACAAACTATAGGCCTTCATCAGAAACAACTGTCTTAACTTAATTGAGTGATCAGTCGGCTTTAATAAGGAAATAGGAACAAAGATGCTATTAGAAGGACAAGTGTATAATCCAAAAACTTTGTGACTTAAATCTCCTTCTACTTGAAACTCACTTGCAATTCTATTATTATGTTCTTTATGATCAATTATATGGGCTAATGAATAACCATCAGGCCCTTTTTTTTGAAAAGGCTTACCCCGCAATATGAAAGACCATATATGCTTTGGACAATCATTATCGTCAAGCTTCAACGCATTTAATATTTCATTACTCTCTATCGTTGTATGTCCTCTATAAGAAGCCACTTCACGGCTCCCTGCATATCTTCTAACCCCAGGAAATGCACAGGGTGACTCTTCCCATAAATACATATTAGGATTAATATTTTTCTCTTTTAACGCACTGATCCAGTTAATTCTATTCTTGTTATTATCATTAGTAATGGCTTCTATTATATCGGGGTTTAGAAACTTAGCATACTTAGTGATAATCTTTGCAGCAAAAAGTAATTCATCATCAGTAGGATCGCTCCATAACTCCCATTCAGATTTTATAAGAATATTCTTAGTTATTGAAGTTCTTTTTGGCTTTGGAGCTTTATTGAATAAAATTTTTTGGGATTCTATGAGACTTAGAAAAAATCTATATTTTTTATATACCGACTTACAATTACTTGTCCTTTTTTTATCGTTATCGATATTTAAAATTTCCTCTGGTAATATTTGTAAGAGAATCTTATTTTTAGAAAAAGCGAATAAATCTATGTTATGCGATTTTTTAATATCTCGAGGATAAAAATTAACATAGGACGATGCTGAAGAATACCCTTGTGAAATAAGCCACTGTTTATATACATCTTTTCTTTGATCAATCGAGAGTAGAATATATATCTCAGATGTGAGTTCCTGTCCGCTATTTAATAAATTGCTAAATAAATGATTGTATTGTTGTATTTCCATTCGCTTTGTTTCAGGGAAATAAAGAATTTAATTGCTAAACGAATTCACCATTACCAAAACAGTTAACATTTATCAATGGCGTTGTTTTTTAATTTGCATGCTTTATTTTTTAATAGCAAGAATACAGTTTAACTTAATCTCTGTAATTCAAGGCAGGCTTTCTGTCCCCTAATAACGCCTTGTATTTATAGTCTCCCTTCATTAACTTAAATTCTTCCTTTGCTTTTATTAAAAGTGAAGGATTTGAAAACAAGTCAATGGCTGTAAATGCAATTGTTTTTGCAGCTACCATCATTCCCTTTATTCCTATGTCTCTGCCGCTACAAGCCACGGCTTGCCAGCTATGCGCAGAAGTACCCGGCACCCAAGTAGCTGTTTCCAATCCTACAGTTGGAACAACATAGCTTACATCTCCAACATCAGTGGAGCCTTGATTTTTTTCGATGTACAATGGCGTTATTAACCCTGCTGAATCTATGGAAGGCACTTTTCCTAAAAATGTTGTTTGTAGATTTTTAGCAAACTTTACTTCCTCATCAGTGTAAGCTACTCCACCCACTTTCTCTAAGTTAGATTGCATATCTATTGCAAGTGTTTTATTTATTAGGAGGTCATGTGAGCCACTAATAATTTCATATTCCATCTTTGTTTCCGTACCTAATGCAGCAGCTTTACCTGCATTTACTACTCTTTCAAATAAACTTGCCACCATATTTTTTTCAGGATGCCTCACATAATAAAATACTTCAGCAAAATCAGGAACAACGTTAGGTGCTTTTCCGCCATTAGTAATTACATAATGAATACGGGTTTCATGCGGTATATG
>JALYYX010000269.1 GCA_030946075.1 Bacteroidota bacterium
AAAGGGCGTGTGGTTAACTTTAAAAATACTATCATCATTATGACGAGCAATATCGGAAGTCATATTATTCAATCAAACTTTGAAAACGTTACTGAAAAAAATAAAGAAGAGGTTGTAGAAAATACAAGGCGTGAAGTTGTTGATCTTTTAAAACAAACTATACGTCCTGAATTGCTGAACAGGATTGATGAAATAATAATGTTTCAGCCGTTGATGAAAAATGACATAAAAGAAATTATAAAAATTCAGTTGGAAGGATTGCGAAAAACTCTTTTACAAAATGGTGTGGTCCTGCAATTCAGTGAATACGCTTTGGATTATTTGGCTGAGAATGGCTTTGATCCTCAGTTTGGTGCAAGACCATTAAAGCGTTTAATTCAAAAAGAAATAATTAACCTGCTTAGTAAAAAATTGTTAGGCGGAACAATTGATAAATCGCATCCTGTATTGGTAGACGTGTTTGATGGCACAGTTGTTTTTAGAAACGAAATTCATGAACATGAAGATGCAAAATAATTTTAAAAAAAATCAGGCCGCATTTGTGGCCTGATAAAAACATTCTTACAGAATGGAATTATATTTAATCCATAGGCTTTTCCTTACTTTCTTTTGCTTTCAATTTCATTTTATCCTCCATAGTTAATCCTTCTGTTATCCATTTAGCGGCCGGTTTGCCTAAAAGATAATGATCAAAAAATTCTTTTTGCCTTTTTTGATAATCGATTTGATTTTCTTTTTTTGCCAATCCATGATTTTCATCTGCATACACCAACATTATCATTGGCTTTTGCATACGCCTCATGGTGCTATACATTTCAATTCCCTGGTGCCAGTCTACAGCGCCATCTTTATCGCCAAAGGCTACCAGTAAAGGAGTATTAATATTTGCTGCCTGATACATTGGGGAATTGCGCATATGGTCTTCCATTCTTTCGTACCATGGGCCTTCAAAGCGTCCCTGGCTCGTTTCAAAAATTTTTGCATCCGGCGTGCCGGAGTTCCAGTAAATTGAATTGGACATGCTTATTAAATTTGTTAACGGAGCACCGGCAACAGCCGCCTTAAATAAATTGGTTTGGGTAATAATAAATGTGGTTTGATAAGCACCCCAACTATGTCCCATTAATCCGAGTTTATCTTTATCAATCATTCCTGTTTTTAATACTTCTTCAACTGCCGGCACTACACAGTTTACAGCACTCATACCCGGATCATTTATTTCATAAACAATATCCGGACGAAATACAAAATATCCATTCGTTGTATAATTTGTAGCGTTATATGGAGTTCTTTGAGATGGATTTATATATCCATGTACTGTATTTGAAACTGTTTCATAAATATAAGTAACCATTGGATATTTTTTTCCTGCCTCATAGCCTGCAGGATAAAAAAGTGCACCCTGCATTTTTTTCCCTTTTTTATTTGTAAAAGTTATCAATTCACTTTTGCCCCATGCATACTCTTTTTGCTGGGGATTGGTATTTACAACCACATCATTTGTTATAAAATTGTCTGTGGAAAATAATGCAGGAGGCTTATCAAAATCCTGCTTTATAAATAAAAAACTATTTGCATCTTTTGCTTTTGTTAGCCTGCTAACCTGGGCATCTTCAAAAATTAAATTAGTAACCTTACCCTTCTCAAGTTTTGCAAAACCACTTTTTTTTGATTTGTCTCCGTAAGTAGTAAAATAAACAGGCTTGCTATCATCTATAAATTCATCTTCATCATCAAGCCGTGTAATTCTATAAACAACTTCTTCTTTTTCACCTTCAGTTAATTTTTTTGCACCTTTTCCATCCGGGTTAATTGCCCATACATTGTACTGATCATACAATAAAACATCCTTATCATCTTTTGTCCATTCTGCGCTACCCCAGGGTGGTTTAGTGGCAGGATGATCATCACGAACGTTCCAGAAATCAGTTTTAATATTTTCTGTAAGATTAGTATTTGTGCCTGTAGCAATATTATACGTCCACCAGTTTTTGTCTTTAAAATAAATCAGGTATTTACCTCCGGGAGATGAATGTGGAAATACATTAAAGTTCGACAGGGTTTTTTCAAAAGCTAATTTGGAAATACCTGTTTTTACATTTATTATATAAGCATCTGCAAAGTCTTCTTTAAAAGCCGGCTTATATTTATTGTTTGTATATACAATAACATTTTTCTTATCGCCTGTAAGCTGTGCTAACGGAGCATTAGTTTGAGCCAGTGGAAAAAAACTATTATTATCAAGATTCCATGCACTTAAATAACTAAAAACAGTATCCTGCCCTAAAGTTACTTTTTGCCGTGGCTGAATTTCAGGATCCTTCCAATGCCAAATATCAACCCCGGCAAGCTTTTCAGATGATGCACCTTTCTTTGCTGCAACAATTGCTCTTGTAGAATCAATACGCGTTGTATCTTTTTTTGTGAGACTATCTCCGGGTTTTCTGTCATCTTTTTTTGCCAGTTCATTAAAAGTCCATTTTTTTAATCCAAAAAAAACGGTACTCATGTCATCACTTATTGTAATATTTGATCCATTAAAAATTCGCATTG
The DNA here is from genome assembly GCA_030946075.1 of Bacteroidota bacterium. Taxonomy (GTDB): domain Bacteria; phylum Bacteroidota; class Bacteroidia; order Chitinophagales; family Chitinophagaceae; genus Ginsengibacter. The sequence goes on from JALYYX010000269.1 coordinate 2,554, forward strand.
CCGGAGTAAAACCTTTTGCTTTTTCAGGCTCAAATATTTTTATAGTTGGCGTTTTATAAATGTTTGTATAAGCATACACCATTGCATTATCTTCTTCATATTGGTCTTTACGATAGTTTTTATAAAAGGCTAATCCTTCTCCCTCTTTTTGCCATGTTAGCTTGGAAAATTTTGTTGTATCACTTGCTAAAATCTTAATAGTATAATTATTCAGATCAAATAATTCTGCAGAATTACCGGCTGTATTTACAGATTCAACCAAATATGCTAATTGATCACTCTTCTTATTAAAAGCATATTCAGTTACGTTACCTATAGTTCTTATCATTCCATCAGATAAATTTTTTAGCAGCAACACCGATCCTTTATCTTTATTTTCTTTTGGCGGAGAGAGATAGATTGCCAAAAATTTGCCATTACGTGAAAAGTTAAAGCGGTTAATATTTTTTATTTCTTCTTTTTTACCGGTTACTAAATTCAGTAAGCCCATTTTATATTCAATGGGTTTTAATTGTTCCCTGAGCTTTTCTGTTTCTTTAAAAGGCAATCCTATCCTGTAAACCAGCCATTGGTTATCGTTCGAAAATTCAGGTGAGGAGGCAAACTCCATCTTGTATAATTTATTTGTTGCCCTGTTTAAAACGAATAAGGTATCGTTATCTTCCTGAGCAGAAATTTGATATGCAACCCACTTCCCATTTGATGAAATATTTGTGCCCGCTATGTATTGCCATTTGCCATAATCATCCGGAGTAAGAATTTTTTTCTGTTGTGCACAAACGTGTGCAGTAAAAAAAATATTAAATATTAGTAAGAAACGCAGTAATAATTTTGGCATAAATAAAATTTTATTAATTAACAAGATAAATTATAACCTTCTATCAAAAAAATATTAAGATTAGTGGTTAAAAAGGGTAAAAGCAATTATAAAGTGAATAAAATATATAAAAGAGGATGCTGTTACAGAAAATCTTTTTAAAAAATAACTTAAATTATTTTCCCATCTTTCATGTGCAAAATTCTGTCGCTCATTTG
>JALYYX010000283.1 GCA_030946075.1 Bacteroidota bacterium
TCATCACCAGCAAAAGTTTTTTGCTGTCGGGACTCCAGCTGTAACTTCCAAGATCACCTTTTACGTCAGTGAGTTTTATTCCTTCGCCACCCCGGCGATCTAATAAATAAACCTGCGATGAACCTGCCGGACGTGATGCAATAAAAGAAATATATTTTCCATCGGGGCTCCACCGGGGGCTGCTTTCGCCATCTGGGCTGTTGGTAAGCTGCACTGTTTCTTTTCCATCCCAGCTTACCATCCATATATCAGCATTGCGTTTATCTTTTGCAGAGTCAATGGTGCTTACTGTGTAAGCAACCCATTTTCCATCAGGCGAAATACTGGCATCACTTTCGGTTTGTAAACGGTAAATATCACCTGGGCGAAGAACACGTTTATTTTGTTGGGAAAAAATAGAAATAGAAATTCCAAGCAAGCAAAGAAGTGCAGTGATATGTTTCATAATTTATAAAAATTTGTAAAGGAAAAATAAAGAAAAATTTTTGAGCCCGGCATTTTTTCTTTGTGCATCTTCATTGGCGTCGCACTCTTGTACAGTAAATCTTTATTTAGCTTTTATTAAAGCGAAGAATGTGGAATAATTAATAGCTACAAAGTAATTGATTTAGATTATATCCCCATATTTGTAATTTCCTTTTTTGTTGATTCCTTTAGTTCTGAAGTCACCAGAGGCGAATCATAGGCAAGGCTTAACAAGTACCAATCGAACCATTCACCATATAAAAATCTATAAAGTTCAAAATCTATGTTCTCCCGGTCTGGAGTTAATAAAGACAAATAATAGCGTTTGATTGGAAAAGACGCATTACCCATTGTGCCTGAAGCGATGGTTCGAGGCAATTCGAACTTTAAAGTTCCGTCTGATACTTCAATAGTACCATTATAGCCGTTGAAACTAATTGGATAAATAGGTATTTCCATGCGTCATTGATTAAGGTACACCCATATTAATCTGTAATGTGGCTTACACTGTTCAGGAACTATTTATAAACTCACAATTTATCATCCTTAACTCCAAACTCTTATCCCTCCGCTTTCATTTCCTCAGCCCATTTATCTCTTTCATCAGGACTGAATTTCCAGGGAGCAAAATTATTTTCTATGTTGCTGAACATGCCATTCCATTCTGCAGGGGCATTGCTTTCTTCCATCACCAATGAGCGGCGAAGTTCTAAAATAATATCGAGTGGGTTGATGCTTACAGGACATTCTTCAACGCATGCATTGCAAGTAGTGCATGCTCTTAATTCTTCTGTAGTAATATAATTGTGGAGTAATGTTTTATTATCATCTACGAAATTTTTACCTGCCTGCCGGTAGGCAGGTTGTCTATTAATATTTCTTCCCACTTCTTCCATGCGGTCACGTGTGTCCATCATTATTTTTCGGGGGTTTAAAAGTTTGCCCGTTTTATTTGCAGGGCAGGCAACAGTGCATCTTCCGCATTCCGTACAGCTGTAAGCATCCAATAAATTTTTCCAGCTAAGATCAAAAATATCTTTTGCTCCAAATTTATGTGTTGCTTCTGCTGCCGCTGTGGGAGCAAGTTCCGGCTTGAACATGTAAGTAACTTCATTTTGCACATTCGGCATATTTTCCATCTTACCCTTTGGTTCAAGTGGTCTATAATAAGCATTAGGGAAAGCTAATAAAATATGCAGGTGCTTACTGTATGGGAGATAATTTAAGAAAGCAAAAATGCCCGTGATGTGCAGCCACCATGTTGTTCTTTCAATACCTATTAATGTTGAAGAAGAAAGATGTTGCAGATAAGGAGCAATGAATCCGGACAAAACAAAATTTCCATGATCAGTATAATGAGGATTGCCCTGCAATTGCAAAGCCCTGTCAGTTGAATTCCATGTAAGAAAAAATGTCATCAATAATATTTCTGTAATAAGAATATAGTTTGCATCACTTTTTGGCCAGCCATTCAAATCGTGTTTAGTAAAGCGCTTTAATTTTAAAATATTTCTTCTTGCTAAAAATGCAACACAAACCCCAATAACACCAATTGCTAAAATTTCAAAGAAGTTTATTAAGAAAGAATACAATTCTCCAAGTGTTCCGGCAAACATTCTGTGTGTGCCGAAAACCCCGTCCAGAGCAATCTCCAGTATTTCTATATTAATAATGATAAAGCCTGCGTAAATAATAAAATGCATGAAAGCAACCAAAGGGTAACGGAACATTTTCTTTTGCCCCAAGGCAAGCAGCAATAAATTTTTCCATCGGAGTGAAGGATTATCCGAAAGGTCTTCATCTGCGCCTAATAAAATATTTCTTCTTATCTCTTTTGCTTTTTTAGCAAACAACCAAACGGAAACCGCTACCAGAATAATAAAAAATATTTGCTGAAGAATTTGCATTTGCAATGAATTAGATACAAATATCAATTTCAAATTTCAAAATCTCAAATTAAAAATGTATCCAATGGCCTTTTATTTTTCCATTAGAAAGTTCTAAACTCGGCGCAGGAAATTTAAATGCATTTAAAGTATTCAGGATAAACCGCAGAGCTTTTTTCTTTGTTGGTATTTTACTCAGATCAATATCAGGTGATATAAACCATTGCCGGTATCGCGGTATATCACTGCGATCAAAAATGATGGTTCCATTTTTATCTTTTGCTACATTACTTCTTGCACCAAACATGCCTTCGGCACCGTAACCAATTGCAACAGCAAACCATTTTGGCGAATTTGATTTTGGAAAAAGAGATTTGATGTTAAAGCTTGCCCAGTCAGTAATTGCATTGTAATCTTTTATGGCACGTTCGGCTTCTGATTTGCCAAAAATATTGTTGGCTCTTGCGTTAAGATCAGGCGATCCATAATCCTTTTTATGAAAAGAAGTTTTTAATTTTATCTTCTGATCGTCCCACGCAAGTTCCTGGGAAATAAAAGTTCCTGAGCCCAAAATATTGGCTGCATAATCTCCCCAGCTAAATCCATATTCAGCAGAGAATCCATCCAAAATTTCAATTATTGATTGGTAAGCAAGTCCGCTTAACCCTCCGATCCATATTCTTTTTTTGCGTGATAAACCTGCCCAGCGCCACATTTCATAACTGGCAAAGCTTTCAATGTATGCGCTGTAAAGGTGCCCCGCTTTGTCTACCTGTAGCCATTCAGGATTATCATTAAAAAAATGAAAACTGCTTCGCGGATATTGTGAATACCAGGCAGAATTTAGTGCTATCGTTACAGCGCCGTAGCTAATAATATTTGCGGCAGTTATTTCCTGTATCCTTTTTTTATTATAAGGGTAAAGCTTAAAACCTGCTTTGGTTATTTGACGATAGTGGGTAGAATCAATTTTAAGATGAACGCTATCTTGCGAATAGATTAACGGTATGATAAAGAAGTGTAACCATATTCCAATAAAAAAGGATTTGCACTTTTTAGGTGACATATTATTTTCTTAATCTCGTTAATTTTTTATGAGGATTCATTTTGGAATGGAAAACGCTAAATACAATTACGGATTCTAAGTCAAATTCATATAAA
>JALYYX010000330.1 GCA_030946075.1 Bacteroidota bacterium
ATGAAAGGGGGCAACATTAGCTTTGTTATGACAAATAATCCAACAAATTTTGGAAATAAAGATTTTCCTTCAACTTCTATCAATGATAATTTTATTGTTCTCAACCCGATTATTGATGGTGGTGATGTTTCTTTTTCAGGAAATAAAATAATAAAAATTTATAGTGAACAGAAAGGAGTAAAAATTTATTATACGCTTAATGGTGAAATGCCTGATGCAAAAAGCACTTTGTATAAAATGCCATTTCAAATTTCATCAAGCGAAAAAGTAAAGGCTATAGCTGTGAACAAAAATGGAAAAATAAGTAAACCTACAACCGCACAATTCCATCATCTCACACACGATTGGAGTATTATTTCATCTGCACCTTATGAACCGGAATACGCTGCAGGTGGAAGTAATGCATTAATTGATGAACTGAATGGGACAACTGATTGGAGAAAAGGAAATTGGCAGGGCTTTCAAAAAAATGATGTCAGTGTTGTAATTGATCTGAAAAAAGTAGAAACAATTTCTAAAGTTAGTGTAAATTTTTTGCAGGATACAAGAGCATGGATTGTGATGCCGAAACAGATTTCAATTGAAGTTTCAACAGATGGTAAAACTTTTAAAAACGTTTTTAATGAAAGTAATTTTTTACCGATTGAAGATTTGAAAGTACAAACCAAAAATATTGAAGCAACATTTCCTTCTATACAAGCAAGATTTGTTAGAGTAAAAGCTTTTCAGTATGGAAAGCTTCCTTCATGGCATGAGGGCGCAGGGAATGATAGTCACATTTTTATTGATGAGATAGAAGTGAAATAAATTCTGATAATGATTTAGAGCACAAACAAACCGATTCAAACTTTAAGCGGTTTTTGGAAATATTATAAATAAGAATATTAAAGTGGATTCAAAGGATCAACAGGATCTGTTGGAACTACTACCTTTCCTTTTCTCAACTTGCTATGGAATTGACTGTATGAAAAATATATAATAAAACCAATCAATAACCATCCTCCAAGTCTTGCCCAATTCGTCCAGCCCAAGCCAAAAATCATTGCACCACAAACTAAAATTCCGAGTATTGGCACAAAGGGAACCAGAGGGGTTTTAAATGCCCTTGGCATATTAGGGTCAGTTTTTCTAAGAATGATTACAGCAGCACAAACAAGCATGAAAGCGAATAATGTTCCTATGCTTGTCATATCACCAACTATGTCACCGGGAATAAAAGCTGCAAATGCACCCACAACAACTAAAAATATAAGATTTGCTTTGTAAGGAGTTTTAAATTTTGGATGTACATCACTAAAAACTTTTGGCACTAATCCATCTCGGCTCATTGAAAAGAAAACACGGCTTTGCCCCAAAAGCATAACTAATATTACAGAAGAGAAACCTGCAAGAATGGCTACTGTAACCAATTTAGCAAGCCATGAATAACCAGGCATAAACGTTTCAATAGCTTTTGCTACCGAAGCTTCTTTTCCTGTAGTTCTAAAAAATTCAACCGGTGCAAGTCCTGTTAATACATGCGCAAACAAAATGTATAAAACTGTACAAATAGCAAGTGATCCTAAAATACCAATAGGCATTGATTTTTTGGGATTCTTTGTTTCCTGCGCAGCTGTACTAACGGCATCAAATCCAATAAAGGCGAAAAATACAACACCCGCTGCACCAAGTATTCCCATAATACCTCCATACGTATGAGCTATACCCTGGCTATCGGTATAAGTTGATGGTTCTGGAATGTAAGGTGTATGATTACCGGAATTAATGAACCCCCAACCAAACACTATAATCAAAATAACAATTGAAACTTTTGTAATAACTATTATTCCATTTACAAAAGCAGATTCTTTTGTTCCCTTAATTAATAACAAACTTAAAAGTGCAATAATGCCAAAAGCAGGAATATTCATAATGCCACTTATTCCATCAACAGAATGTTCAAAAGGTGAGTGACACCATTGGTATGGAATGGCATTTACATGAAAAACATTTACAAGCAGATTATTTAAATATTCACTCCAGGCAATACCAACAGTTGCGGCGCCCACTGCATATTCAAGCACAAGATCCCATCCTATTATCCATGCCATAAACTCCCCCATAGTGGCATAAGTATAAGTATATGCACTTCCTGAAATTGGGATTGAAGATGAAAGTTCTGCATAACAAAGCCCGGCCAAAGCGCAACCTATTGCTGCAACAATAAAACCTAAAGTGACAGACGGGCCGGCGTTTTGAGCAGCAGCAGCAGCAGTTCTTACAAATAAACCTGCACCTATTATTGCGCCAATACCAAGTGCCACCAATGCACCTGCAGTAAGAGTGCGCTTTAGTCCTTTTTCTGAATCAGCAGACTCAGCCATCAATTCACTCATTGGCATTTTTACAAATAAACTCATATATGTTTGGTTGAATTTAAAAATTAATAGAATGGAAAAATAAGCAATTAATGTTTAAATGCTTCAACCGTTTGCATAATTTTAAAGGCAACCTGCGGATAAGCCATTTAATATTATATTGCAAATTAATTAATTGCTTATGCAAACAAAACCTGTTAACAAAAACAGACTTACTATATTTATTGTTATTGCAATGGTCTTAGGTATTTTGCTCGGCTATGTAGTACATAAAAGATCATCTCCTGAATTCATCATAAAATTTTCCGGCAACATAAAATTACTTACTACTATTTTTTTACGGTTGGTGCAAATGATTATTGCTCCTTTGGTTTTTTCAACAATGGTTGTAGGTATTGCAAAGCTTGGTAATCTTAAAAGTGTTGGCAGAATAGGGGGTAAGGCATTGTTGTGGTTTGTAACAGCCTCTTTGGTAAGTTTATTAATCGGAATGGTGTTAGTGAATTTTTTTCATCCCGGTACTGCTATTGACCTGAGTTCTGCGGATACTGCAGGCGCAAAAGACCTCATCGGCAAAACGCAGGAATTTTCTTTGCCAAAATTTGTTGAACATGTTTTTCCTAAAAGTGTTTTTGAGGCAATGGCAAATAATGAAATATTGCAGATAGTTATATTTAGTGTTTTCTTCGGCGTTGCCGCTACCGCAATTGGTGATTATGCAAAACCAGTTGTAAAAGCACTGGAAGGAGTTTCGCATATTATTTTAAAAATGGTTGGTTATGTAATGAACTTTGCACCACTTGGTGTGTTTGGTGCCATTGCTGCAGTAATTGCTACCAAAGGGTTAGAGGTTTTTAGTTTTTATGGATTGTATCTGCTTTATTTTATAATGGGTATTTTTTTATTGTGGGGTGTTTTGCTTTTAGCAGGATTTTTAATTTTAAAAAACAGAGTTCCTGCATTATTAAAACGAATTGCCCAGCCCCTTTTAATTGCATTTAGTACCACCAGCAGCGAAGCAGTTTTTCCTAAACTTACTGAAGAGCTTGAACGATTTGGATGTAAAGACAAGATTGTTGCTTTCACATTACCACTTGGTTATAGTTTTAATCTTGATGGAAGTATGATGTATATGACGTTTGCAAGTCTTGCCATAGCACAGGCTTATAATATCCATTTGGATGCCGGCACACAACTAACCATGTTATTGGTGCTGATGCTTACCAGCAAAGGAATTGCAGGCGTGCCTCGGGCATCATTAGTTGTGGTTACAGCAACCTGCGGAATGTTTAATATTCCTCCGGAAGGTATAGCTTTAATTTTACCGATAGATCACTTTTGTGATATGTTTAGAACTGCAACAAATGTTTTAGGAAATGCCCTCGCAACTTCGGCGGTAAGCAAGTGGGAAGGCGAACTTGCCGACTAAAATTTAAATTACATTAAGTGGAATTACTTGAAATATTTGGGATTGGAATTAAGGATATCTTAAACCCTCAATTTTATATAGAACACGGCGGCTTATGGATGATTATATTTATTGTATTTGCAGAAACCGGTTTGTTTGCAGGCTTTTTTTTGCCTGGCGACGCATTACTTTTTGTAACAGGTATTTTTAGCTCTACAGATAAGAATGGCCCTGGTATTGTATCATCAGCTTTATTTGAAACACATAACCAATGGGCAGATCTTATACTGCTATGGCTATTGATAGGGATTGCAGGTATTTTAGGAAACTTTGTTGGATATTGGTTTGGAAAGAGAAGTGGCCCTTTTTTATATCACCGAAAAGACACATTTTTTTTCAAAAAAAAATATTTACAACAAGCCCACGATTTTTATGAGAAGAACGGAGGTGGTGCAATAATCATAGCCAGGTTCGTTCCCTTCGTCCGCACTTTTGCTCCCATTGTTGCGGGAATTGTTGACATGGATAGAAAAAAATTTTCTTATTATAATATTGTAGGCAGTATACTTTGGGTTGGCAGTATGCTTTTCGCAGGTCATTTTCTGCAAAGGCTTATTTACAAAGAATGGGGATTTGATTTGAAAGAGCATCTGGAAGTAATTGTTATTGGAATAGTTGCTGTTACTACCTTACCGGTAATATGGAAAGTTTTTTTAAGCAAGAAGAAAAACATTCCTGTTATTCCAAAATCTGATAATCAATTATGAATCAAAAACAATATGCTGTTTTTTCTTTACCGGTAATTGTTGCAGCATTAGGGTATTTTGTTGACATCTACGATCTGTTATTATTTACCATCGTTAAAAAACCAAGTATGCTTGGTGTTGGCTCTACCGATATTACTTTACTTGCAGATAGTACAAAAGTTATTAACTGGCAAATGGTGGGTTTACTTTTAGGCGGAATTATTTGGGGTGTACTCGGTGATAAAAAAGGAAGACTTTCGGTTTTATTTGGCTCCATCATTTTATATTCCGCAGCAAACTTTGTTACCGGATTTATTCATACAGTAGATCAATATGCATGGTGCCGGTTTGTTGCAGGCTTAGGACTGGCAGGTGAGTTAGGTGCAGGCATAACTTTAGTTAGTGAACTATTACCAAAAGAAAAAAGAGGACTTGGAACTTCGATGGTTGCGGCCATTGGACTGAGCGGTGCAGTGATCGCTTATTTCACTTATCAATTTACAGGCGATTGGAGATTGTGTTATAAAATTGGAGGATGCCTTGGAATTTTATTATTGTTCCTGCGCATCAGCGTTGTTGAATCTGGAATGTTTAAAATGATAAAGGAAACAAATATTTCCAGAGGAAATTTCTTTATGTTTTTTACCAATGCAAAAAGATTTAAAAAATATTTGATAGCAATTCTTATTGGTTTACCTACGTGGTATGTTATTGGTATTTTGGTAAATCAAAGTGATCGTTTTGCAAAAGCAATGTTTGGCAGCACCACACTTGATTCGGGACGTTCAATAATGTTCGCTTACGTTGGTATCTCTATTGGAGATATTACTATCGGGCTTGTTAGCCAATATTTTAAGAGCCGTAAAATAGCATTGTTGGCATTTTATCTCATCTGTATTTTTTGTCTTTTTATTTTCTTCAGCAGTATTAATAATTCTAATAGTGCTATGTATTTTATTTGTGCTGCACTTGGCTTTAGCACAGGGTTTTGGGCAATTTTTATTACGATGGGCGCTGAGCAATTTGGCACTAACCTCAGGGCAACCGCTGCTACTACCATTCCAAATATGGTTAGAGGGGCATTGCCTTTGATAAATCTTATATTTCTCGATCTGTTTCAAAAAAATTATCAATGGTCAATTATAAAAAGTGGAATAGTGACAGGCAGTATTGTTATGGCAATTACATTAGTTGCATATTATTTTACTGAAGAAACTTTTCATAAAGACCTTAATTATTCAGAAGGCGAAACCACTCTAAATCTCCCCTGAACGGGAGACTTATAAAATCATATGAAGTTTCTCATCATTCGTTTTTCTTCTATTGGTGATATTGTTTTAACTACTCCGGTTATCCGTAGTTTGCGCAAAAAATTTCCTGATGCTCAAATTCATTATCTTACCAAAACATCTTTTGCATCAATTGTTGAAACAAATCCTTATCTGAATAAAATTCATTTTTTACAGGACGAACTTTCCAAAACCGTTGAAGAGTTACAGGATGAAAGTTTCGATTATATAATTGACCTACATCATAACCTGCGAACATTACAAATAAAACAATCTTTAAAAAAAGTAAAATCTTTTTCATTTGATAAATTAAATATTGAGAAATGGGTTTTTGTAAATTTTAAGATGAATGTAATGCCCGATAAACATATTGTTGATCGTTATATGGAAACAGTAAAAAGCTTAGGTGTAAAAAATGACGGGCTGGGGTTAGATTATTTTATTCCCGGAAAAGATGTTGTAAAACAAAGCGACCTTCCCGTTTCTCATTTGCACGGGTACATTGGTATTGTTATAGGTGCTGCTCATAACACTAAAAAATTACCGGTTCATAAGTTAAAAGAATTGTGTTTAAAAATAAATCACCCCATAATTTTATTGGGTGGTAAAGAAGATGTTTCAAATGCTGCTCAAATTACTTCTGTTGATTCTGTGAAAATTTATAATGCCTGTGGTAAATTTAATCTTAATGAATCTGCTGATCTTGTAAAACGTTCAAAACTTATTATCACCCATGATACAGGCCTGATGCACATTGCAGCCGCGTTTAAGAAAAAAATTATTTCGGTTTGGGGCAACACAGTTCCTTCATTTGGCATGTACCCTTATCAAACTATTTACGAAGTGTTTGATGTGAAGAAATTATGGTGCCGGCCATGCACTAAAATTGGGTATGATAAATGTCCGCTTGGTCATTTTAAGTGTATGGAAAAAATATCAGTTGATGG
>JALYYX010000374.1 GCA_030946075.1 Bacteroidota bacterium
TTTGAAAATTAATTAATATTAAATCTGTCCATTGCTCTTTTTCTTTCCATGAAATTTGTTTTCTTTTTTCTTTATATATTTTTCTTAAAGCTGCTTTGGTCACAGAAATTATTTATTAATAAAGATAGAAAAAATGGTAGTGCCATAATTTCTTTGCGTTTTGTATTGTGGAAATTCTTTGTAATTATTGGCAGGAGTATGTTCAAGAATAAACCAGCCGTTTTCTTTTAAAAGTTCTTTTTCAAAAATAATTTGTGGAAGATTATTAATGGAGGTAAGAGCATAAGGCGGGCCTGCAAAAATAAGGTTGTATGCTTCTGAACATTGATGTAAAAATTGAAACACATCCATTTTAATAACTTTAAAATTTTCAAAAGCAAGACTGGCTGCGGTTTTTTTAATGAACTCAAACATTGATGTATCTTTTTCAACAACTGTAATATCTGTTGCTCCTCTTGATGCCAGTTCATAACTTATAGCGCCTGTTCCTCCAAAAAGATCAAGTGTTTTTAAATAAGAAATATGAAGATTATTTTCAAGAATGTTGAACAGCCCTTCTTTTGCAATATCAGTAGTTGGCCGTGTGTAGGGCATTTTTGAAGGTGGCAAAATTTTTCTTCCTCCATGTATACCACTAATTATACGCATAAGGCATACGAAAATAAATGACTGAAATAATGCGATGGAAATACTTTGATGTTTTCTGCATATTCATATTCCGGTGGCAATTCATAAAAACTGTAATTGGGAAAATAGCTCATAATTTCTTTATGCAAATCAGCATCTGCAGTAATTATTCCTGCAATACGTAAAGGAATTTCTACAACAGTGTATTGTTTACAAATGTTGAGCAAATGATACACAACGTCAGTAGCTGATTGATAAGGATACATTTGAATAACCCGGAACTTATTATTTTTTACTAAGACTGCAATAAATTTATCCTGATAAAAAATTATTGAAAGCAGATTCCTTTCTGTTGTATTTTGTTTTATAAGGAAAGAATATTGATGATAAAAAGCAGCTATTGAAAATTGATCAACCATAACATGATGCAGCTCTACAGGAATTTTATAAACATTATGTAATTTTTTATCAGCAATAAAGTCAGTGAAAATAATTCCATCGTTCAAGTCTCCCAACAAGGAATTTAGTATCAATTCATTTTCTTCCGGTTTATACAATTCCTCAGGGAGCAAAGCGCTATCAGAAAATGAATATGAGATAAAAACTTTTTTATATTTTTTACTGAGAAGTGTTTGTTCTTTAAAAAGTTCTTTTAGCTGTTCAGAAATTATTTTTCCTTTCTCAAAATAAAAAACTGAAAGGCCATGAATTTTTTTTTCAACATCATTTTCAAAAATACAGGAAAAGCCTGCTGAGCTTACTTCACAGATCAAATTGGTTTGCTGAAAAAAAATCGCTTCAGGCAGTATTTCAAAAACAGTATTCAATAAACATTTTTTATATGAGGGTTGCAATTTACAAACGTTTATCTGTTTATCAGTTAAATCTGATTAAACGATAAACGCATTATGTTTGCAACTTTTTATGAGTGAATCTATTGATAAAAGTTTATTGGTTAAAATTAGTTACAGGCAAATTTTAAAAATTGCATTACCAATTTCTGCAGCGTTAATTATTCCTAATTTAAATTTTATTACCAATAATATTTTCTTAGGCGGATTAGGGGAAAAAGAATTGGGTAATGCAGGAACTACAGGCGTCTTTTACCTGATATTAATGGTTTGCGGCAATGGGTTAGCTACGGCTATCCAATCAATAATATCAAGGCGTGGAGGGGAAGGAAATATAAAAGAAATTAATACTGTTTTTTCCCAAGGCATCCGAATTTCATTATTATTTGCAGCTGCAGGTATTTTTATTACATGGTTTATTGCACCCATGTGTTTAAAACCTTTTGTAAAGCCGCAAAATTTTAATCAGGTAATAAATTTTTTAAAGATCAGAGTGTGGGGACTTCCCTTTCTGTATTTATTTCAATGTGGTAATGCATTTTTAATTGGAACACTCAATAGTAAATACATGATAATTGGTACTGTTGCCGAAGCGGTATTGAATATCATTCTTGATTATTGTTTTATTTATGGTGCATTTAATTTTCCGCAATTAGGGTTTGATGGAGCTGCAGTAGCTTCAGTAATGGCAGAGATATGCGGCATGACGATAGTTTACATTGTTATTTTTAAAAAGGGATTAAAAAATAAATTCAAATTGTTTTCTGATTTTTCTTACCATAAAAAAACCAGCAAAGAAATATTAAATATTTCTGCACCGCTCGTTTCGCAATATGCTATTAGTTTAATTACATGGTTTATATTTTTTATTTGGCTAGAAGATTACGGAGAAAGAGCAAAAGCCATATCGAATGCTATGAGAAATTTGGTAAATATAATGGGCGTTTTTGTTTGGGCATTTGCAAGCACAACCAATACAATGGTTAGCAATTTAATTGGGCAAAAACTGGAGCATAAAGTATTGTTGGTTATTAAAAAAATAATGACGCTTAGTTTTTCTATTTCATTTATTATTGTTTGTTTTATAAATTTATTCGCTTCCGTCTTTTTATCTATCTATCAACAAACGCCAATGTTTGTGCAGGAAGCAATTCCGGTTATTAGAATTGTTACGTTAGGCATGCTGGGTATGAGCGTATCAGTAATTTGGTTAAATGCTGTAACGGGCACGGGTAAAACAAAAATAAATTTGGTAATTGAGTTAGCAGCAATTACCTGTTACCTTATCTATATTTATTTTGTTATGGTTAAATGGAAACTTTCCCTAACAATAGCCTGGGCAAATGAGCTTGTTTATTGGTTTATAATATTTGCCATTTCTTTTTGGTATATTAAAAGTGGTAAATGGAAATCAAAGAGTATATGATACCTATCTTGAAATATTATTCATCAATGTTCAAATAAAATTATTCCTTCCATACATTGTTTGCAAAATTTATGTCGGGAAAAAGATGATTTGGATCAATGGTTACGGTTTTCAATTTCTCTGTTGTATTTAGTTTTACTATCCAGCTTGTGTTGTTCTGCCAAACTTCAACCGGAATTTTTACCATGTCTTTCTTACCGCTTTCTGTTTCGTATTGCAGATAAATTGGCATGGCCATTTCCTCTAAATTATCAATTGTAACCAGTGCTCCTTTAGCTGCCGAATCGCTTACATACCTAACCTCTTTTATTCCCTGATCAAGCTTATAGTTTTCTAAAAACATTCCTTTCCAAAACCAGCCAAGGTCTTCTCCTGCTGCATTTTCCATCGTTCTGAAAAAATCGAAAGGTGTGGGATGTTTAAATGCCCATCGTTTTATATAATTTTTAAAAGCATAATCAAATCGGTCTTTACCAAGAATTTCATTGCGCAATAATTCCAAAGCATAACCAGGCTTAAAATATAAAGCAACACCAATATTTCTTTCTTTCATAGCATCGGGTGTATTCATTATAGCTTCACTATTGGCGCCAAATATAAACTTGTAGATATTTTCAGTTTTTGTATCAGCACCTTTATATTCACCATTATTAAAATCGTTCGCCGCCAAAATATTTATGAAGGTGTTAAATCCTTCATCCATCCATCCATATTTTCTTTCATTGCTTCCTACAATCATAGGGAACCATGTATGTCCAAATTCATGATCTGTAACTCCGAAAAGGCTGGAACGTTTTGCTTTCCATCCACAAAAAACTATGGAAGGATATTCCATTCCACCGATATTACTTGCAACATTTGTTGCGGTGTTGTATGGATATTCAAACCAACGCTTGGAATAATTTTCTATACTTGCCTTTGTGTATTCTGTTGCCCTGCTCCATGCACTGTCACCGTTTGATTCTTCAGGGTAAACACTCATTGCTAATCCTTTTCTACCACTGGGGAAATTCATTTTTGCTGCATCCCATATAAAAGCTTTTGATGATGCCCAAGCAACATCTCTTGCATTATTTATTTTGTAATGCCACGACAGCCTTGCTTTCTTCGGCCTTGAGAAGAGATCATTTATTTCATTAGCCCCTCTAATAATAACAGTTTTGTCACTTTGTTTTGCCTGTTCAAAACGTATAATTTGCTGTTGCGTTAAAACTTCATTTGGATTTTGTAATTCTCCCGATGCAACTACAATATGGTTGGCCGGAGCATTAATAGTAATATCAAAATCTCCATATTCAAGATAGAATTCACTGGCACCTAAATAAGGTAATGTATTCCATCCTTCTATATCATCAAACACACACATTCTCGGATACCACTGAGCTATTGCATAAATATTACCATTTTTGGTAGAAAGAATTCCTGTTCGGTCAGAACCATATTTAGGAATAGAATAAGAATAATCTATTTTAAATTTAATTGTACCGCCACCTGGGGAAATATTTTTTAGTAAGCGAATTTGCATTCTTGTATCGGAAATTATATAATCAACATTTGTTTCAACTGATTTGCCTGCAGCACCTGAAATTATTTTTACTGAATTAATTTTATACCCGCCTTTAAATTTTGTATTCACATCACCGTAACGGCTTCGGGAAGTTGCTGGTGTTTTAGCCTGACCTCTTGAATTTAAATCATACAAATTTTCATCAACCTGGAGCCATAAAAAAGATAAGGGATACGGGCTGTTATTTAGATATGTAACGGTAACACTTCCCGTTATTGCATCGTTTACATCATCCAGTGATGCATTAATCTGGTAGCTGGCTTTATTCTGCCAGTATTTTGGTCCAGGCTCACCTGTTGCTCCCCTGTATTCATTTACAGCAGTGGAATAAAACAAAGGTGTAAATAAGGGATGAGGATCGTACTTGGAAGTTGATTCTGATTGAGGTTGTTGTGCTAAGGAGGTAAAACTGATTAAAAAAGAAAGTACGGCAAAAAAGGATTTTGAAATCATAAAAATGAAAGGAATTTTTTATTAAAAGATTTAGCGAAAATACTACTTATGAAAATAAAGGGTTATTAAAATTCTTTATGCCATGTTAC
>JALYYX010000380.1 GCA_030946075.1 Bacteroidota bacterium
CCGTCAGAACTTGCTCCCATGGAAGACCGCAACCAGTTTCGGTTACAGGTTACAGCACCGGAGGGCACTTCGTATGATTATATGGATGCTTATGTTGATAAGCTTGCACTGTTTATGATGGATTCCATTCCTGAAAAAACAATTGTAATGAGTATGACCGCACCAGGTTTTTCAGGAGGAGCTGTTAATAGCGGATTTGTGAGAGTAGTATTAAGCGATCCTAAATATAGAAATCGCTCCCAGCAGGATATTGTAAATATGGTTAATAAAAATCTTAATAAATTTCCGCAGGGGCGTGCATTTGCCGTACAGGAACAAACCATTGCAGTTAATCGTCGCGGCGGACAGCCGGTGCAATTCGTTATACAAAATGTAAGCTTTGAGAAAATAAAAAATGCAGTACCAAAGTTTTTGGAAGAGGCAAATAAAAGTTCTGTACTGCAGGGTGTGGATGCAGATCTGAAATTTAATAAACCTGAATTACAGGTAAGCATTGACAGGCTTAAAGCAAGTGAGCTTGGTGTAAGTGTTCAGGATATTTCGCAGGCAATGGAACTTGCATTGAGTGACAGGCGGCTTGGATATTTTTTAAAAGATGGGAAACAATATTCGGTGTTGGGACAGGTACCACGAAACCAAAGAGATGACCCTAATGATCTTAAAGACCTTACCGTTAAAAATTCCAGAGGAGCAAGCATACATCTTGATAATTTAATTTCCGTTGCTGATGCAAGTACACCGCCAACCATTTATCATTTTAACCGGTACAAATCTGCTACTATTTCTTCAGGTCTTGTTAATGGAAAAACGGTGGGTGATGGCATAAAAGAAATGCAACGCATTGGTAAAAAAGTTTTGGATCCAACATTCAGTACTTCGCTTGCAGGTACATCAAGAGATTATGCTGAAAGCTCCAGCAATACAGGGTTTGCGTTTGTACTTGCTTTGGTATTGATCTATCTTATTTTAGCTGCACAATTTGAAAGTTTTATTGATCCATTTATCATTATGATAACGGTTCCTCTTGCATTAGCCGGTGCACTTTTATCACTTTGGATTTTTGGACAAACATTTAATATTTTTTCGCAGATAGGTATGATAATGCTTATTGGTCTCGTTACAAAAAATGGAATTTTAATTGTAGAATTTGCTAACCAGCAAAGAAAATTAGGTTTGAATAAATTAGAGGCTGTTATTCATGCTGCAACTATGAGGCTACGCCCCATTTTAATGACAAGCCTTGCCATGAGCCTTGGCGCATTGCCGCTTGCTTTATCTATAGGTGATGCATCTACCAGCCGTATTCCATTAGGTGTTGTAATTGTTGGTGGAATAATGTTCTCATTAGTACTTACATTATTTATCGTTCCCGCAATGTATTCGTTTCTTTCATCTAATAAAAAAACAGCATTGAATGAAGAGCTTTAGCATTATTTTTTTCTTATTACTTAATAATAATTTGTTTGCGCAGGATAGTGTAAGTGTATTAAAAAATTATCTTAACGCAGAGCATGATAGCATAACTGTTTTAAAAAGAAATGTTGCACAGGATAGCGTAATTGTTTCAAGAATTAATATTTCAATAGCACAAGATAGCCTTACTGTGGAAGATGCTATTCGCTACGCTATAGACCATAATTATGGAATAATAATTACCAAAAATAGTATTGAGATCGGCCGGATAAATAATAGTTGGGCTATTGCCGGTGCTTACCCTACAATTAGTGCTACTGCTAATAAAACCATTGGCAGCAGCAATATTCAACAGAAACTAAATAATGGATCAGACATAAATAGAAATGGTGCCATAACACAAAATTTAAATGCCGGGATAAATATTAATTACAGAGTTTTTGATGGTTACAAAGCTTTTGCTACAAAAAAAAGGCTGGAAGAATTAGAGCGTAATGGTGAATACACTTTTAGAAAGAATCTTAATGAAATTGTGTACAATGTTGTAGTTACTTATTATAATATTGTAAAACTTAATCAACAGTTAAAAGCTACGCTTGATCAAATTTCTTTGTACCAGGAAAGATATATGCTGGCTGAAATGAAATTTAATATTGGCAGCGGTGCTAAGTTTGAAGTGCTTCAGGCTGGCGTTGATCTTAATGAACAAAGATCTAATCAACTCTCTATTCAAAACCAGATAAATATTGCTAAAACAAATTTGTATAATTTAATTGGCAAACGACCAGATACTGCTTACAAAGTTGCTGATACAATTTTAGTGAAACCTATACCGGATATGGCAAGTGTAGAAACTAAAGCCTCATCACAAAACCCTGATGTGTTGCTTGCCAATAGCGATCTTGCAATATTAATTCAATCGAAAAAAGAAATAAATGCCTACAGGTTTCCGATAGTTACATTAAATGGCAATTATAATTTTATAAGAAATTCAAATGGTGCAGGGCTAACACTTTACAACCAAAGCTACGGGCCTTCAGCATCTATCGGTGTTGCAGTACCCATTTTTAACGGAGGCATTACAAAAAAACAATTACGTGTTGCTGACATACAAATTAAAAACCAAAATCTTACCATTGAACAATTAAAGGCCAATCTCAATACTTCTGTGGTAAATGCATTTATAAATTATCAAAATGCAATAGCTATTGTAGCGTTGGAAAAAGCAAACCTTTCTCTTGCCGTTGAAAATATTTCTATCGCTTCTCAAAGATTTAAATTGCTTAATATAACATCTGTTGAATTAAGACAGGTACAAATAAGTTATGCTGATGCAGAAAACAGGCTTTATAATGCATTGTACCAGGCAAAGCTTGCAGAAGCAGAAGTAGCGCTGCTTACAGGCGATATATCTAACTTATAATTTTCATTTTGTTGTCTTTAAGTCAAATGGTCATTCATCAATAAAAGAAAATAAATGAATAATGAATTATTGACCTAATGACTATTTTTGTAGCATGTCAATTCAAGTTGGAATAATAATGGGCAGTGACAGTGACCTGAAAATTATGGATGCCGCCGCAAAAATTTTAAAAGATTTTGAAGTAGAATTTGAATTGACAATTGTATCAGCACATCGAACACCATTGCGTATGATTGACTATGCTACAACTGCCAGGCAAAGGGGTTTGAAAGTGATTATTGCTGGCGCAGGAGGTGCTGCTCATTTGCCGGGCATGATTGCATCCGTTACAACATTGCCGGTTATTGGTGTGCCTATAAAATGTTCAAATTCTGTTGATGGTTGGGATTCGATTTTATCTATTTTACAAATGCCCAATGGCGTGCCGGTTGCTACAGTTGCCCTTGATGCAGCAAAGAATGCAGGAATATTAGCAGTTGAGATATTAGCTTTATCCGATGAATATCTGTTTGAAAAATTAATAAAGTTTAAAGAAGTTATGAAGGATAACGTTACAGAAAAAATTAAAAAAATAAAAGATGACTGGTGGAATGAATTTGATAAAGAGGAGTGAAATATATTATTCTGTCTCTTCAATAATACAAAATTGCTGTTCAAAACTTAGAGAATTTTCATAGAGAATAGAAATAAATTTATCCCCCCATTTTGCATAGAATGGCATAAAATTCTCAACTCTTTCCTGCAGTTCATTATTAGGGAATAAATAAGTTTTTATCTGTTGAATTTGCCGTTGCTGTGATTCAAATCTTTTTTTCTCGGCTTTGAGTAATTTTTTTTCTAAATTTTCTAATTGCTTTAAAGCCTTTGCCAATAGGCTATCTACATGTCTTGTAAGTGTCGTATCAATTTTAGTAACCGGGTTTTTTATACTCTGGTAAAGTAATTCTATCTGTTGTTTTTCTTTTTCTAAACTTAATTTATGAGAACTATTTTTCTTCACAATTTCACTCGTCAGCTCAGATTCAGTTTTAAAAATATCGGCCGAAGTAAGTGAGAGTTTTTGAATAAGTAAATTTATTTTTTCATTGATGATCACGAAAGAATTACGTAAAGCCAAAACAGGAAATGGAATTTTATAATGGAGAAAAAGATCTTTTAATTCAAGCCAGTAAGCAAGTTCGCCACCGCCGCCAATAAATGCAATATTGGGTAAAATAGTTTCCTGGTAAATGCCTCTTAATATTACATTAGGGCTGAATCTTTCAGGATAATTTTTTATTTCATTCTTTATTTCATCTTCAGTAAATACTAATTCTGAATCATAAATTTTAAATTTGGATTTAGTTTTTATAATTCTTTTTCTAACAGCATCCTTTAAATAAAAAAGATTTATTTCTCTCGGGTGAACCTGAATTTTATATTGCTGCGATAATTTTTCAGAAGTTTTATTTACTATCTCAAAGGCAGAATTATTAAAAATATCATCTTCAAAAATAGGCAGCATTACACGTTTTAATTCTTTATTGTCCGGTAATAAAACTATCAATCCATAATTGCCAAACAGTTCATTAATTAATTCAAAAGATGCATCCTGAATGGTTGTACCTTTTTTATAACAGTCCTGCACCAATTGAATAATTTCTTTGCCAAATGGTTCTACAGAAAGTTGCCCCTGTACTTTATTAAGAATATTTATCAATGCATCATCAACAATCATTCTGCCAACTGCACCTGTTTGTCTGGTATGCCATTCGTATTTTTCGCTATTAATAAAAATGTGACCTAATTCGTCAATATCTGCATCCTCACTGCCCATATAAAAAACAGGAACAAACTTATGCTGCGGCAAATTGTTGTTTAGTATATCTGCAAGTTTAATGGCATGAATTATCTTGTAAATAAAATATAAATGCCCGGTAAAAATATTTGGCTGATGTGCAGTGCAAACAGTGAAAGTATCACTATCAAGTAAAGCATTAATATTATATTTTACTTTACCATAAGCCTTTACCGGTGCATATTGCAGCGTTAATTGCTCAACAAGTAATTTTCTATTTGTATTGTACTTTTTTCTTTCTTCAATGGAAGATTGTATACCTTTTAAATTAAAAGGATGCTGGTAAAAATTATTTAATAAATTATTTGGAGAAAGATAATCAGTAACTATTTTAGAAAAGCAGTCGGTTTGTAAATAATCAATAAATTCGGACTTTAACGTCATTTCAATATTTATGAGTTATAATTTCAAATTATGAATTTAGAGTACATTCATACCTCATATTTTAATTCTGAACTTACAACTTCTCCTTCCAGATCATAATCGTAAGCATTGGTAATTATTACATTTACAAAATCTCCGGGAAATAATTTTTTGTCAGACCTAATTATTACCTCATTATCTACTTCAACACTGTCAAACTCTGTACGTCCTAAATATTTACCGGATTCTTTTTTATCAATAATTACTTTAAAAGTTTTACCAACCTTTTGTAAATTCTTCTGATAAGAAATTTCCTGTTGAATTTCCATTATTTCTTCTGCACGTTTTTGTTTTTCTTCAGGAGAAATATTATCTGTTAAATTAAATGCAGATGTGCCTTCCTCGTGTGAGTAAGAAAAAATACCCACCCTGTCAAATTGGATCTTTATAAGAAATGATTTTAATTCTTCTACATCATCGGGTGTTTCTCCCGGAAAACCCGCTATTAGTGTAGTTCTCAAACAAATGTCAGGAATTTTATTTTTTATTTCTCCGATAATATCTTCCATTTCTTCTCTTGTAATTTGTCTTCTCATTTCTTTAAGCATGCGATTACTTGCATGCTGCAATGGCATATCAAGATAATTACAAATGTTTTCTCTTTCCTTCATTGCATCAATTATCTCAACCGGAAATTTTGAAGGATATGCATAATGAAGGCGTATCCATTCAAGCCCTTTTATATCAGCTAAGGCATGTAATAATTTTGGCAGTTCTCTTTTTTTATAAATATCCAACCCATAATAAGTGAGCTCCTGTGCTATCAGCATAATTTCTTTTACGCCTCGTTGTACCAAACTCTTTGCTTCATTAACTAAAGATTCAATCGGGCGGCTTATATGCTGGCCCCGCATTAAAGGGATGGCACAAAATGAGCACGTTCTGTTACATCCTTCACTTATTTTAAGATAAGCATAATGATTTGGCGTGCTAAGCAATCTTTCGCCAACCAATTCCGCTTTATAATCAACATTAAATTTTTCTAAAAGAAAAGGAAGTTCCATTGTACCAAAGTAAGCATCTACATCAGGTATTTCTTCTTCCAGATTATTCTTATACCGCTCACTCAGGCAACCGGTAACGTAAACCTTATCCAGCCTTCCCCTTCTTTTTAATTCAACCTGTTGTAATATAGTATTTACGCTTTCTTCCTTAGCCTTATCAATAAATCCGCAAGTATTTACAATAACAATATTATGATCACGCTTTTTATTTTCATGCACAACATTATAATCACCAGCATTTAACTGGCCGCTTAACACTTCACTATCTACAAGGTTTTTACTGCAACCAAGTGTGATTATATTTATTTTATCACGCTGTAAATTTTTCGTTTTCATTATAGTGGGCAAAGGTAAGCTGTTGCTCTCATTGATATTTGCTAAAAATTCTTAAATTGCTGAGCTATAATCTAAATTATAACTGAGTTTTTAATGTGTTTTATAATTTGAGCCATCTAAGTTGAGAAATTGAAAATACCGGGAATGAAAAAATTGCTGACCCTCGTTGTTATTTTATTTTTTAGTTTGAATTGTTTTGCACAAAATAATTCGGCATCTGTTTCAGGGAAGGTGATTGATAATAATGGTAGTGCAGGCGTTTCAGCAACTATAATTTTAGCCAGAGCTATAGATAGTGTTCAAATAAAATATGTTATCGCTGACGCTCATGGCGATTTTAAAATATCTTCTATTAAACCAGATAAGTACTTTATTGTTGTAACATCATCAGGGAATAAAAAAAATATTACAAAAGTTTTTGAACTAAAGGAATCGGAATCATATTTTTTAGCCCCAATTAAATTATTGCGAAGTAATGCGCAGTTAACTGAAGTAAAGGTTGATGTTAAAAAACCTTTTATAGAAGTTACCTCTGATAAAACAATTTTAAATATAGAAGGCAATATAAATGCTGCCGGCAGCAATGCTTTTGAACTTTTGCAAAAAGCCCCGGGAGTAACCGTTGATAAAGATGATAATATTTCATTAAAGGGGAAGAACGGGGTGAGAATTTACATTGATGGCAAGCCATCGCAAATTGGGGGCAAAGATCTTTCAGAATTTCTCCGTGCAATTAATTCTGCAGATATGGAATCTATTGAAATGATAAGCAATCCATCTGCAAAGTATGATGCTTCAGGTAATGCAGGCATTATTAATCTTCGTTTAAAAAAGAATAAAAGTTTTGGTACAAATGGCAGTATAAGTGGAGGGGCAGCATTTGCAAACACGCCAAAAGTAAATAGTTCTTTTAATATCAATCATAGAAATAAAACGCTGAATATATTTGGGAATTACAGTAATAATTTTGGAAAGAGAAGATTTTTTCAGGATTTATACCGGGTACAGAATGATACTGTTTATGATCAGCATACAACTAATTTTACCGATCCCCATATCCACAATTTTAAAACCGGTGCTGATTTTTTTATAGATGCAAAAAATACTCTCGGATTTATTATAAATGGAAATTTTAATAATGTTACTTATACCAATGAAGGTTATACATTAATAATGAAGAATGGCATTCCCACGGCGCAAAAAATTTTATTTGCAGGAGGGGTTCAAAATGTGAAAAGATCTAACCTGAATTATAATATTAACTATCGTTATGTAAATAAGGGCAACGAACTTAACGTTGATGGAGATATAGGCAGATACCGTAGTAAAGCCTTCAGCACCCAGCCTAATTTTTATAAAACACCTTCAGGAGTTCTTCTTGATCAAAAAATTTACAGTAACAATACACCTACTGATATTGATATTGAAACATTTAAAGTTGATTAT
Organism: Bacteroidota bacterium; assembly: GCA_030946075.1. Lineage (GTDB taxonomy): Bacteria > Bacteroidota > Bacteroidia > Chitinophagales > Chitinophagaceae > Ginsengibacter. Next base: position 7,883 of record JALYYX010000380.1, read on the forward strand.
ACCAAACCTCTTAATAAAGGTAAATTAGAACTTGGGGGAAAATATTCTAACGTAAAAACCAAAAATATTTTTGATTTTTATAATGTAAATTCCGGCATAAATGTGTTTGATTCTTCACGAAGTAATAAATTCTATTATAAAGAGAATATAAATGCAGCATACATTAATTTTTCTAACTCTATAGCAAAAAACTGGAGTATAAGAGCAGGGGTAAGAATGGAAAATACCATTAGTGAAGGAAATCTTATAAGCTACCATCCGGGGCCTGATGATAATGTAAAAAGAAATTACGTAGATTTTTTTCCGAGTGCTGCACTAACACATACTCCTAATAAAAAAAATTCACTTAGCTTAAGTTATAGCAGAAGGATTGACAGGCCGAATTATGTTGACCTAAATCCTTTTATAGATAAAATAGACGAACTGACCTATCAAAAAGGGAATGCTTTTTTAAAACCGCAGTACACAAATATTTTTGAACTTTCACATACTTACAATTCACAGTTTAATACTTCCCTTAGCTACAGCCATATTAAAGATTTCAGAACAAATATTATTGACACGACAGATAAAAGCCGTGTATTTAAAACCGTAACAAACCTTAGCAGCCAGGATATTTTTAATTTAAATTTTAGTGCACCCTTTGTTCTTACAAACTGGTGGCAATTATTTTTTACAGCTAATGCATATAACTCCACCTATAAAGGAGATTTAGGCACAGGGAAAAGGATTGATATCAATATTTTTTCCTATAGCTTTTTTGCACAGCAATCGTTTTCAGTAACTAACAGTTTTTCTTTTGAGATAACAGGCGTGTATAACTCACCAACAATTTGGAGTGGTACATTTAAAACTGATCCGGTCTATAACATAGATGCAGGTATACAAAAAAATATTTTTAAGAAAAAGGGGAATATAAAAATTAGCTATAATGATATTTTTAAAACCCAAAAATTCAGAGGCATAAGTAATTTTGGAGGTGCGTATTTAGATGTTAAAGTAAAAAGTGAGTCTACCCAATTACGGATTAATTTTACATATCGGTTTGGTAGCAACCAGGTAGCTGCAAGGCAACATAAGGCTGGTTCAGAAGATGAAAGTAAACGAATAGAATAAATTCTTACTTCTCCAAATCAAATAAACTATCTACAAATTCTTTTTTATCAAAAATCAAAAGATCAGTAGCCTTTTCACCCACTCCAATAAATTTTACAGGAATTTTAAATTGATCTGCAATTGCCAACACTACTCCCCCTTTTGCTGTTCCATCTAACTTTGTTATTGCAAGCGCTGTAACTTCTGTTGCTGCAGTAAAATGTTTAGCTTGTTCTATTGCATTTTGTCCGGTGCTACCATCTAAAACCAACAACACCTCATGTGGAGCCTCAGGCATAACTTTTTTTATTGATCTTTTAATTTTACTAAGTTCCTCCATTAAATGAATTTTGTTATGCAATCTTCCTGCGGTATCAATTAAAATAACATCACTACGCCTGGCTACTCCACTCTGTACTGTATCAAATGCAACGGCACTCGGATCGGCACCCATTCCATGTTTTACTATCGGAACATTTGTTCTTTCACTCCATATAGTTAACTGTTCTACAGCAGCTGCTCTAAAAGTATCTGCAGCCCCCAATAAAACTGATTTACCGGCTATTGAAAAATTATGCGCAAGCTTTCCGATAGTTGTAGTTTTACCAACGCCATTAACCCCAACCACTAAAATTATATGAGGCCTATGCCCGGAAGGAAGATCATAATTTTCATAAGAAGTATCCGCAGAAGAAGTAATTAAAAGAGATTGTATCTCTTTTTTTAAAATTGAATTTAATTCACTGGTGTTTATATATTTATCCCGGGCCACTCTGGCCTCTATCTTATCAATAATTTTTACTGTAGTATCAACTCCCACATCAGCGCTTACCAATGCATTTTCTAAATTATCCAGCACTTCTTCATCAACAGTGCTTTTGCCCGCAATAGTTTTTGTAATCTTGTCAAAAAAACTGGATTTTGTTTTTTGCAGCCCTTCATCCAGCGTTTCTTTTTGTTGTTGTTTTCCTAAAAGTTTATCAAATATTCCCATTGTAATTATCTAAGGATGATAAAGGTATTAAACAAATAAAGCCATTCCGGCAGGAATAGCTTTATAAATATTTTTATTGCAAAATTTAGCTTTTCAAAAAAGCATTTACCTTGTCTTTGTGCACAATACTTTCTTTAAAAGTATAAGCCCCTGTTTTAGGGCTGCGTATAGTGCGTACAACTTTAGTCCAGTTCTTGGCTTCTGAGGCCGCCTTTTGATCTTTGGTTTTTATTGCTGTTTTAGCTGCTTTTGCCATCGTTATTTAATTTCTTTATGAACAGTAACTTTTTTTAATGTAGGGTTAAACTTTTTTAATTCCATACGCTCAGGAGTATTCTTTTTATTTTTAGTTGTAATGTATCGGCTTGTACCTGTTAAACCTGAAGTTTTATGTTCTGTACATTCTAAAATTACCTGAACCCTGTTGCCTTTCTTTGCCATATAATTCTTTTTTAAATTTTAGATCCGTTTGCTCTCATTTCTTTCACTACACTGTATAATCCATTTTTTGCAATAGTACGAATTGCTTCAGTAGAAAGTTTTAACGTAACCCATTTATCTTCCTCAGCTAAAAAATAACGCTTGGTTTGCAGGTTAGGTAAAAACCTTCTCTTTGTTTTTATATTTGAGTGAGATACTTTGTTCCCTGTAATGGGTCTTTTACCTGTAACCTGACATACTCTGGCCATAATTAATTCTTTTTTTCGGATGGCAAAGGTAAGGTATAAAATTGATAATTTTGTAATGAAAACAAGAGATTTTATCAGATTATTAATTAATAAGTTTTGATAACAGATCGCCATGGAAACATTCAGCAAAATTTTAAATGATGAGAAACCTGTGTTAGTAGACTTTTACGCAGAGTGGTGTAGCCCATGCAAAATGATGGCTCCTGAAATAAAAAAATTTGCAGAATTACATAATGACACGGTAAGAGTATTAAAAGTAGATATTGATAAAAATAGAGAAACGGCAAATCAATTTAATATACAGGGTGTGCCAACTTTAATTCTTTTTAAAAAAGGAAAAATTTTATGGCGACAATCAGGTGCAATGAATGCACAGCAGTTATCAAGCATTATAAAAAATAAACTTTAATGGCATCGCATCATATTACTTCTATTTTTAAAGGCGGGATGGAATTTGCTGCTGAATTAAATGGGCATCAGGTAACGATTGATCTGTATAAACAAAGTGGTGGGAATAATTTAGGCCCGGAACCTAAAGCCTTAATGTTGGTATCGCTTGCAGGGTGCACAGGGGTTGATGTAGTTATGATATTAAATAAAATGAGAGTTCAATTTTCAGAGTTTTTTATTGATGTTGATGCAGAACTTACAGATTCAGAACCAAAAGTTTATGATACCGTTAAACTTACTTACAAAATAAAAGTGAATGAAGATGATAAATTAAAAGTAGAAAAGGCTGTAGATCTTTCTCAAAATAAATATTGCGGGGTTAGTGCAATGTTTAAGGCCTTTGCAAAATTAGAAACCGAAATAGTTTATGGATAAAACTCGTTTTTATTTTTTCTATGCAGGTAATACACTCTCCACATTTGTAAAATTACAGCGAGTAATATTAATGCTAAACCATAATAAAAGCCTGCACTTAAATACTTATTCTCATGAAAAATGATGAATGCTAAAATAATTCCGTAAACAGGCTCAAGGTTGTAAGCAAGGTTGGCAGTAAAAGGCGATATTTTTTTTAATGCATTTAATGCAAGAATAAAAGTAAATGCAGTGCACAGCAATGATAATATCAGTAACCAAATCCAATCTTTGGCTGTAGGAAAATAATAAGCAGCAGGAAATTGCTTTAAATAAAAAGGGATAATTAGAGTAAGCGAAATAACGCCACCTATCATTTCATATACAGTTACATTTTTTGCAGAAAATTTTTTTAAAAGATTTTTATTCAATATAGGGAAGATGCTCGCCAGCATTGCCGAAATTATCCCGAATAAAATACCAACTTTATATTGTGGGTAAAAATTAAAGATTAAATAGATGCCGGCAATGGCCAATAATCCAAGGAAGATTTCCAAAACATCTATTCTTCTATGCATAATTAGAGGCTCAATAAAAGCAGTAAAAAAACCAATTGCAGAGAGGCATGTGAGTGATACAGAAACATTAGAATATTTTATACTTCCATAAAATGTTACCCAATGCATTGCAACAATTGCACCTACACCAAAAAGTTGTAAACTACTTTTAAGTGACAGACATTTAATTTCATTTTTAAAATATAAAAAAACACCTAATACAATTGCAGTAATTAACATGCGGTACCAAACTAATAATCCTTCATTCAATGTTATGAGCTTTCCTAAAATAGCGGTAAAGCCCGCTAAAAATACTGCAACGTGTAATTGAATAAATGCCTTTTTCATAATGGATATTTTTTATATAAAGATGAAGAGCTTTTTGTAATACTGTAAATATTTTTTTATTTTTTACTTACACATTTTTTACTGTTTTAAAATTTTAATCAAAGCAGAAGAAGAAAAACTTTAACATTTGAAAAATATTTTTTTTATTGTTTCTTATTGTTTTTTTTAAAATCGCATTACAAAAACAATTAATTTTTTTTTTCGACTAATTTTTAAAAATAAAATTTTCAAATAGTTATCTGAAAAAAAAGAAGGAAATAATTTTATTCATTCGTTTGCTTTTATCATTTAAAAAAAAATGTGTGCACATAAAAATTATGATTATCCGGTTCGCTGTAACATCTTTTATAATTTTTTATTCGGCATTATTTTTTAAATTTTTTTAATAAAAAATAAATAAAATATATGTAACTATAAGAAACATTTTAAAAATATATTATCTTTATAATGCTTATCTGGCAAGGCTTTGGCGAATTTCAGATATAAAAAAAGCCCCGAAAATCGGGGCTCATATAATTGCTTTTTAAAAAAGCGTAATTACCTTTTAGATCCTTTTGATCCTCCTTTAGAAGATTTAGAACCTTTTGATCCTCCTTTAGAAGATTTAGATGCTTTTGATCCTCCTTTAGAAGATTTAGATCCACCTTTTGATCCTCCTTTAGAAGAACCTTTGGACCCGCCTTTTGAACTTTTTGAAGTTGCCATGTTTTTTTAGAATTTAATTGTTAGTAAATATTTACTAAAAATAAAAACATTTTTCAAACTTCCAAAACTTATTTATAAAAAATTTATTGAAGTTGCCCTTTCAGATTTACAAAATTGTAAATTATTGAAGATTTATTTTGTACAAATTAAAATAACGAGAAAAAAAATTTATGAAGATGCTTCAACAGCATTCACTGAAATGTATGTTTTATCTCCCTTCGTTTTTTTAAATTCAACCACACCATCTGCTGTTGCAAAAATTGTCCAGTCTCTTCCAACAGCAACATTTTTTCCGGGATGAAAAACTGTACCTCTTTGGCGAACAATTATGTTACCTGCAATTGCAGATTGACCGCCAAAAATTTTTACACCTAATCTTTTGCTTTGTGAATCACGGCCGTTTTTTACGGAGCCTTCGCCTTTTTTGTGAGCCATAATTTTCTAATTAAAAATTTATAGTCAAAAATTTATCTTTCAATAAATCTTAAATAATGTCTGTTACTTTTATGTGTGTGTATTGTGTGCGATGACCATGTTTTTTTCTAAAACCTTTTCTTCTTTTCATTTTAAAAGCAATAACCTTATCTCCTTTAACTTTTTCATTTATTATCTCTGCTTTTACAGTTGCCCTGGCATCGGTTCCAGTACTTACCTTCCCATCATTTTCCATCATTAATATTTCTGAAAATTCTAATTTATCGCCAACTTTACCTGTAAGGTGAGGTACAAACAAACTTTGCCCAGACTGTACTTTAAACTGCTGACCACCGATTTTAATAACTGCAAACATAACTTCCCAAATTTAGGAGTGCAAAGGTAAGGGAATTCAGTTAAATTTTATTAATTCTATTCGAATATTTACAATTATTGCTTGTACTTATACCTATTTTGCGTATCAAACCAATTGTATTGAAAAATTTACAAAGATTCTTTTCTATAATTTACAGTTTGTATGCCTTTGTCTGTTTTTTAGTGATTATGCTTTTGTTTTTTCCATTGGTATTTATTGCATCTTTTTTTGGCAGAGTCAGTGGAGGAAATTTCATTTATAATCTTTGCCGTATTTGGGCTGATGTATGGTTTTCTCTTATAGGAATACGTCATATAAATATTTATGAACAACCGCATGATGTTTCAAAGCAATACATATTTGTAAGTAATCACATCTCGTACTTAGATATTCCTGTAATGATGAAAGCTATACGTGGACAGAATTTTAGAATTTTGGGGAAGGCTGAATTAGGAAAGATCCCCGTATTTGGATTTATATTCAGACATGCTGCTGTAAGTGTGGATAGAAAAAGCGCAGAGCACCGGGCAAAAAGTATACAGGTTTTAAAATCTATTATACGAAGAAAGATTTCAGTATTTATATGTCCGGAAGGAACATTCAATGAAACAGGGGCGCCACTAAAAGATTTTTACAACGGAGCTTTTAAAATTGCTATCGAAACGCAAACACCTATAAAGCCACTCCTCATCTTAGATACCTATGACAGGCTCAATTACAAAAATATTTTTTCATTAACTCCTGGCAGATCACGAGCAGTTTTTTTAAAAGCAACAGATACCTATGGCCTTACCATGAATGATGTTGCCTTTTTAAAAGAAAAAATATACAGCCAAATGAAAGAGGCTATTATAAAATATAATGCCAGTTGGATAAAGCCCATCTACATCCCGATGAATCGGGACTTTTGAAAGTATCTTTGTATCAATGAGTGATTTAAAAAATAATGAAGAACTTTTTTCTTTTTCTGATAAAAAATTAAATAATACGTGGGCTGAAATAATATTGCCCTTAGCTATCCCTAAAACATATACCTATTCTGTTCCTCAGCACCTCTTGTTAAAAGCAAAAATTGGCTGCCGTGCCGAAGTTGTATTTGGAAAAAATAAAAAATATGCAGGAATAATAAAGTCAATGTCAAATAAAAAATCTGCATACGAAACAAAGGAGATATTAAATGTTATTGATGATGAGGCTATAATTTATCCTCAGCAATTATTGCTTTGGCAATGGATCAGCGAATATTATATGTGCAGCGAAGGTGAAGTTATGGCCGCTGCATTGCCTACACATTTAAAATTAAGCAGTGAGGCAATAATAATATTCAATGAAGATTATGGTGAAGATTTTTCCGCACTTGATAATGAAGAATATTTAGTTGCTGAGGCATTGCTGTTAAAAAAAGAATTGCGGTTGCCGGAAGTTCAGCAGATATTGGATGTTAACCACGTTTATCCTATAATAAAAAAATTGATCGAAAAGAAAGTTTGTTTTGTTTGGGAGGCATTCAATGAAAAATATAAGCCCAAAAAAGAAAATTACATAATTCTTAATCCCGAATTCAATAATGAAGAAAAATTAAGTGAGCTGCTTAATAACTGGAGCAGAGCGCCTAAACAACTGGAGCTGTTATTAAGTTACCTGCATCTTTTAAAAACAGAAGGAGAAGTAATACAGACTGCTTTATTAAAAAAATCAAATGCTACTGCAGCACAATTAAAGGGTCTTGCAGAAAAAAATATTTTATTTATTGAGAAACGAAAAACAGATCGCATCCATTCACTGCCTCAAAAAATTTCAATTGATTTTGATTTAAGTCATTCACAGCAAATAGCACTGGATGAGATAAACAATTCATTCAGTGAAAAAAAAGTTTGCCTATTGCATGGCATAACTAGCAGCGGAAAAACACAATTATACATCAGGCAAATTGAAAAATATATTAATGAAGGAAAACAGGTTTTGTATTTATTACCGGAGATAACACTAACTGCACAAATAATTCGCAGGCTGCAAAAAAACTTTGGCGGAAATATCGCCATTTACCATTCAAAATTTAATAATAATGAGAGGGTTGAATTATGGAATAAAATTAAAAATGGCGAAGTAAAAATAATTCTTGGTGCAAGAAGTGCATTGTTCCTTCCTTTTAAAAATCTTGGGTTAATAATAATTGATGAAGAGCATGACAGTTCTTATAAACAACAGGAGCCTGCACCACGCTACAATGCAAGGGATGCTGCAATTTTTTATGCAACTCTATTCGATGCAAAAGTTTTGCTCGGTAGCGCTACTCCATCAATGGAAAGTTTTTATAACGTAAAGACAAATAAATATGGCCTCGTAGAATTAAATGAAAGATTTGGGGGTGTGGAACTCCCTGAAATAAAAATCATCAATACACGGCAGGTGGCAGCATCTAAAAAAGGCAAGGTGATGTTATCGCCTCAACTGAAGGCTGCTATTGAAGATGCAATAGCAAATGAGAGGCAGGTAATTTTATTTCAGAACAGGCGTGGGTATTCTCCCTTTTTAATTTGTGCAACATGCGGGTTTATCCCTCATTGCAATAATTGTGATGTTACGCTTACACTGCATAAGTTCTCTAATAAAATGCATTGCCATTATTGCGGAACTAATTATCCAAAGCTTACTACTTGCCCGGCCTGCGGTACAGTAAATTGGATGGAGAAAAATTTTGGAACAGAAAAAATTGAGGAAGAACTGGAGAATGAATTTCCCTCTTTCCGAATTGCAAGAATGGATATTGATTCTGTGCGTGGCAAACTTGCTCATGATAATTTAATAAAATTATTTGAGCAGCATCGTATAGATATTTTGGTGGGAACACAAATGGTAGTAAAAGGTCTGGATTTTGAAAAGGTAAGCCTGGTAGGGGTTTTAGATGCTGATGGCTTATTAAGTTTTGCAGATTTCAGGGTTAATGAAAGAGCATTTCAATTAATGGAGCAGGTGAGTGGAAGAGCCGGAAGAAAAACAGAACAGGGAAAAGTAATGATACAGGCCGCTAAAATAAATCATCCCGTATTGCTGCTTGTTCAACAGCACGATTACAAAAGATTTTATGAATTTGAAATTGAGAATCGCAAGCGGTTTTTTTATCCGCCTTTCAGCAGGGCAATAAAAATTATTTTAAAACACAAAATTAAAGAGGTTGTAAATGAGGCATCAGATGTATTGGGAGATGCTTTAAAAAAAGATATGAATGATTTTGTAGTGGGCCCGGCAGCTCCGGTAATAAACAGAATACGCAGTATGTATTTAATGGAATTGCTTATTAAACTTCCTAAAGATGCCTTTATGTTACAGCAATACAAAAAAGTAATTGCCAATCATTTTAATTTATTGCATGCCGAGAAAAAATTCAGAAGTGTTATATTAATTGCAGATGTTGATACGATGTAGATTTTTGTTCTGTTATTCTATCCTTAAAATATACCATTTAACTATCTATTAATATTATGTACTCTATTTTTAAAAAAAATATATAATGAAAAAAATATTATTGGCGCTGATACTTTTTATTGTTACATATAAAATAAATGCACAGGATAAAACTAATACAGAAACAAAACCCCGATGGGCAATGATAAATAATGCCAACCTGAAAGGCCCTACAGGTCAGGTTATTATCAATTTACCGCAACCAGCAACGATGGTTTGTACAATTACAAAATCTGGCGATTCAAAAAATTTATACACATGGCATAGCAGCATTGCAAAGGAATTTGCACCTGGCAATTATGATGTTACTTTCTGGAATATAAAAATTCCCATCGTTGTAGAAAAAGGAAAAGACACACGAATTTTTGCCGGTGTATTAAATTCAACAGTTAGAAAACCCTGGGAAGTATGCACAATTGACGGAGTGAAAGTGTATGCTGCCGGCTCTGCAAAAATGGTTGCACTACCTGCAGGAAGGTACATCGTAAAAACAGGCGGCGCAGAAATTAAAACCACCATCACTGACGGACAAACAAGTATTTTTAGTTTTACTGCTTATTAAATAGCTTTGAATGACTTACATTTTAAAACATGGCACACCATAACATTACCGGCAACTTAGGTGAAAATATGGCTGTGAAATACTTTGCAGACAAGGGTTATAACATCATACAAAAAAACTGGCGGCACAAAAACTGGGAAGTAGATTTGATAGCATCAAAGAATAATACATTGCATTTTATTGAAGTTAAAACCCGCCGCACTGCCACATTTGGTTATCCTGAAGATGATGTTGGCAAAAGAAAAATTAAATATCTTATGAGTGCGGCAGAAGAGTTTTTATTGATCTTTCCTGAATGGAAATTAATTCAGTTTGACATACTTTCTATCACCATGGAAAAAAATAAACCTTACGAATTCTTTTTTATTGAAGATGTTTCTATCTAATATTTAAAATTTCTGCAGCAACAGGATTTGTTGAAGAGGTTTTTGTTTCAATACTTTTTACAGGAAATTTTGAGAGCAGAATTCTCTCTTTTAATTTTTCTACCCATTTATATGTGGCAGGGCAATGCACAATATTTCGCCTGTGCAAATGCATATAATCTTTCATATCTTTTTTTACAAGATGAGGAAAGCCTGCACAATCTGCAGGGCGTATTTCATAAATACTGCACATGTTTGTTTTCCGGTCAAGGAACTGGCAAGGCCTTCTTACATTCATCCATGCATCTTCATCTTTATCAAAATACAACCACTTTTCTTTAAACTCTTTTATACGCATATTAAAATGCGCCGAAATTCTTCTGAGATCCTGAAAATTAAATGTAGGGCTCATATTCTTACAACAATTTGCGCAGCTAAGGCAATCAATTTCTTTCCAAACTTCTTTATCAATTTGTTGCGAAATAATATCAAGATCTTTAGGTGGATTATTTTCTGTTCTGGTTAAAAAATGTCTTAGAGATCTTTTTGTTTGCTGACTTATTTTTCTAAAACGACGGATATTTATGGGCTGCATGGATGAATAAAAACTTAAGTTGTATTGAAGATGTTTATCAAAATAATTATGGATAAAAGTACCACATAAATTTATCTATATTCACTTTATATAAAAAGCATTTACACACAACATGTGGGAATCTTATAAAACAGGATTTAAACATTATCTGCAACTGGAAAAGTCTTTATCAGATAACACTGTACAGGCATACATGCAGGATATTGAAAAGCTCACCCAATATCTCTTATTAGTAAAGTCGGAACAATCTCCTCAACATATAGAATTAACTGATCTTGAAAAATTTGTAAAATGGATAAGTGAATTAGGAATGACACCTGCAAGCCAGTCAAGAATAATTTCCGGCATAAAAAATTTTTATAAATATTGCCTGCAGGAACAAATAGTAATAAAAGACCCCACAGCGTTGCTGGAAGCGCCAAAGCTGAAAAGAAGTTTACCGGACGTGTTAAGTTTTGATGAAATAGAAAATATTATTTCAAAGATTGATCTTAGTACGCAAGAGGGAGTACGAAATAAAGCGATAATTGAAACCCTGTATAGCTGCGGATTACGGGTTAGTGAACTGGTTAATTTAAAAATATCGTGCCTTTATTTTGATGTGGGCTTTATAAGAATAATTGGTAAAGGTGATAAAGAAAGATTAGTACCTGTTGGCGCAAGTGCAATTAAACATATTAATATCTACAAGAATAATATTCGGGTGCATGTACCGGTTAAGCAAGGCAATGAAGATGTTTTATTTTTAAACAGAAGAGGCAGAAAATTATCCAGGATTATGATATTTATGATAATTAAAGAACTGGCAAAACAGGCAGGCATTACCAAAAATATTTCACCGCATACTTTCAGGCATTCGTTTGCAACGCATTTGGTTGAAGGCGGTGCAGACCTGCGTGCAGTGCAGGAAATGCTTGGCCATGAAAGTATTACTACAACTGAAATTTATACACACCTTGACAGGGAATATTTGAGAGATACGCTGCAAAGATTTCATCCCGGATTTAAAAAATCATAGTTCCGACAGTATTTCATTTTTAAATGAGCCGGCCGGCTCTGAAATATTTTTTACCCGCTTGTGATAATTTTTAAACATGCTCATCCATTTTAATGACAGCACCCCAAGAACACCTTCTTTAATAATTCCTTTATTCATTTTGGATGTTCCAAATTGCCTGTCCACAAAAGTGATGGGCACTTCTTTTATTGTAAAGCCAAGTTTCCACGCGGCAAATTTCATTTCTATCTGAAAGGCATATCCAACAAAACTTATTTCATCAAGATTAATTGATTCGAGCACTTCTCTTTTATAACACACAAATCCTGCTGTTGGATCTTTTATGGGCATCCATGTTATTAATCTTGTGTATAAAGCACCACCTTTAGAGATGCCAATTCTTGACCAAGGCCAGTTTTCAACTTTTCCATTTTTTACATAGCGGGAACCGATTGCAACATCAGCTCCGCCGTTTTTGCATGCAGTGTATAATTTATGAAGATCAGAAGGGTTGTGAGAAAAATCGGCATCCATTTCAAAAATAAAATTATAGCCTTTGGCTAATGCCCAATTAAATCCGTGAATGTATGCAGTGCCAAGGCCAAGTTTTCCATGCCGTTCTTCTAAAAATAATTGCCCCGGGTGTTTATCCACTAGTGATTTGACAATATCAGCAGTTCCATCAGGTGAGCCATCATCAATAATAAGCACATGAAAATTCTGAGCTAAAGAAAAAACTGCGTGGAGAATATTGGCAATATTCTCTTTTTCATTATATGTAGGTATGATGATGAGCTTTTCCAATAAAGAAAGTAATTAAAATAAATTTACGAAACTATTCCTTCAACCAAATACATAATAAACAATACTAAGGCAATTATTGTTTCTTTAACAGGGTGCGGTTAAAAATTTCGGTGAGTTTTTGTTTGGTATGCAATGGGAAATCTCCCTTCATTATCCAATCGTAATATTGAGGCTCAGCTTTTATTACCTCCGCCACAGGGCGACCTTTATATTTACCAAAATTAAAGATTTCTACGTCATTTTCCATAATCATTCTTCTGGCAAAATCAACAATTTTTTCTTCGCCCGTAAATTCTAAAATTGAGTCTAATGTATTGCCTAAATGTTTATATCGTAAGGTTTGAGCTTCCAATATTTCCCAGGTTGCTGTTGCATCAGCTTCTGCACTATGGGCATCACACAATTCCTTATTGCAATAAAACTGATAAGCAGCTGCTAATGTTCTTCTTTCCATCATGTGAAAAACATGCTGAACGTCAACCATACGTCGATTAATCATATCAATCTGAATACCGGCCCTTAAAAATTCTTCCATTAAAAGCGGCACATCAAAACGGTTAGAATTATACCCTGAAATATCTGAATTATCAATAAACTGCTTTATCTCATTTGCAACCTGTTTAAAAGTTGGGGCCTCTTTTACCATCTCATCTGTAAATCCATGAATATCTGAAGAGCCTTGCGGAATAGGAACACCGGGATTTAAAATTTTATGCTTTACCTGTTTTGTTCCATCGGGCAAAATTTTTACAATAGCTATTTCAATAATTCTGTCGCAGGCAAGATTGGTTCCTGTTGTTTCAAGATCAATAAATGCTAAAGGCCGGGTAAGTTGAAGTGGCATATTTAAGTTTACGAGTTACGAGTTAATGGTTACGAGTTGTTGTTCAATTACGAAATGAGTGTATGATAATAAGATTCTTTCAAACCCAGAAAATAATTTGACACATCATCCCATTAATCTTTTAATCTTATAAATCATGGTTCAGATAAGTTGTGAATATCCAGCCCATCATAATTGCCACTGCTCATTAAAAGTAAGTTTGAATTTGCATAATTTCTGGTCTTAAGCCATTCTTCAAGTACCTGTTTATTTGTTATCACTTCCAGATTATCTTTTGCAAATCCTTCTTTTACTTTTTCTTTTTTTAACTCAGGCATCCTCTTTAATTCCAGAGCATGGCTGCTGTAAAATACCGCAGCCTCATCAGCTTCGGCCATTGCACCCTTATACTCTTTCATAAAATTTTCATTAAGGCTGCTGAAAGTATGCAGTTCTAAAACTGCAATAAGTTTTCTTTCAGGATATTGCTGCTTAACCGCCTCAATAGTTGCTTTTACTTTGCTTGGCGCATGGGCAAAGTCGCGGTAAATATTGCAGTTATTATTTTGAGATAAAAGTTCCAGCCTTTTTGCTGCGCCGGAAAAATCTGCAATGGATTTTATGAATACTTCTGCTGTTATGCCTAATTCTTTACAAACCAAATATGCCGCATGCATATTTAAAAGATTATGATTACCAAAAACTTTTAAAGGAGAAGATTTTTCGCCTTTAATTATTACCTGTGTTTTTCCATCTTCAATAAAAAAAGTAGGCAGACGATATGCTTCGTATCTTATATCTGTTCGTTTATTTTTTTCAACAAGGTCTTTTAAAATTTCATCCGATTCATTATAGATTAAAATTCCACCGGTCTCTATTTTTTCAATAAAAATTTTAAACTGTTGTAAATAAAAATCGAATGTTGGAAATACATTTATGTGATCCCATGCAATGCCTGTTATTACTGCAATATGTGGAAATAAAAAATGAAACTTGGGACGTTTCTCAATTGTGCTTGCAGGATATTCATCTGCCTCGCAAATTATTATTGGCGCATTAGTAATGTTTACACTTTGCTCAAAACCATTAAGCTTTGCTCCCACTAAATAATCAAAATCTTTACGGGCTTTTTTAAGCACATGCATTACCATTGCGGTTGTACTTGTTTTTCCATGACTTCCACCAATGGCAACCCTTGTTTTTGTTTCACTTTCCTGGTAAATGTATTCGGGAAATGAATAAATTTTTAATTTTGTTTCTTTTGCCTTTTGCAGTTCAGGATTATCAGCCTTTGCATGCATTCCTAAAATAACAGCATCAATATCTGCATTTATTTTTTCAGAAAACCAACCTTCTGCCGCAGGCAAAATATTCTCTTTATGAAGATTAGATTTTGCAGGCTCAAATATTTCATCATCACTGCCTGTAACGGTATATCCCTTTTTTTTAAGTGCTATTGCCAATTGATGCATTACACTTCCTCCTATCGCTATAAAATGAACATGCATGTTTGGAATTTAAAGGATTGTAAGTTTTCTGACAGGTTTTAACAATAGATTTATATAATTGAGCGTTTAAGAATTTATTCCCTTCAATGGGATATCATAACTTTGCGTCAACGAAGATGCAAAATAGTTCAACTAAATAAAAAACTATGAAAAAATTAATTATCGCAATCCTGTTTGTATCTTTTCTTGTCGGAACGCTTACTTCCTGCACCAGCAGCCGCAGAAGCCGTACTGGATGCCCAATGGCAGAAGGCATTATTCACTAAAGCGCAATTTAACTTATGACATGGATTTCCTTGCTAAATGAAGAGCAACTGAATGAATTAAAAGAAAAATCTTACTCCAAACCTCAGGTTATTTTTAAACACAGTACACGTTGCTCTATAAGCAATATGGCTAAAAACAGGCTTGAAAGAAGCTCTCAATCTACTGATCTGAATTTTTATTTCCTCGATCTTATAAAGCACCGGAATATTTCAAACAAAATTGCAGAAGATTTTAAAGTGTATCATGAATCTCCTCAGGTTTTGGTTATAAGAAATGGTGAGTGTATTTATGATGAAAGCCATTCCGGAATTGATATGGAAGAAATAGTAGAGCAGGCAATGACTGTATGATTATCTTCGTTTAAATCTCATCAACACAATTTCCCCCTGGCCTAATTCCAATTCATTATTGGTAACAGTATATTTATTTACTTTTAGAAGAACTGATAAGAAAGCTTTTTCATAGTTATCCCGGCAAGTCATTTTTGCAGAAATAATATTTTTATCGAAACTGATATAGCTTGCGTCGATTGTAAATTTTCCGCTAATATTATTACAACCACTATTACCCGTAAATATTTTTTCTTTTTCATTTATATTGACAAAAGGAGCTACACTCCAGTTATTGTCAGATGCAAAAAGCATTTGAAGCTCCCATGTTCCATATAAATTTTTTGAGTGATCTTTTTCAACAACAGAATTATTTGATACCATCTTTGGAGAATGGCAACTAAAAATTGTTACTGCCAACATCATTGAAAAAATAATTTTACGCATAAACGGCATTTTGCCATCAGAATCCAATTTTCCTGCCATTATAAAAAATAATAAAATATTTAACTAAGTTTGAAACATGTTATTTTCTAAAATCACAATTACTTTTCTGGCATTTATTTCTTTTCAATTTTCATTTTCACAAACAAATGACAGCAATTATCTTTTAAAACCGTACCGTGTTTTTGACGGAGAAAATATGCATGAGGGATGGCAGGTATTAATTAAAAATAACCGAATTGAGAAAGTAGGTGTAATAACAAATGAAGGTACCTCTGCAAAAATTATCGAAATGAAAGGCTGCACGCTTTTACCGGGATTAATCGAAGGTCACAGCCATTTATTTTTACATCCTTACAATGAAACCACGTGGAATGATCAGGTACTAAAAGAATCAAGAGCTGAAAGAGTTGCCAGAGCAACTGTGCATGCCGGAAATACTTTACTGGCAGGCTTTACAACCGTTCGTGACCTTGGTACTGAAGGCGCAGGTTATGATGATGTGGGTTTAAAACAAGCAATTGAAAAAGGAATTATTCCCGGCCCCAGAATGCTTGTAGCCACAAGAGCAATTGTAACAACCGGAAGTTATGGACCAAAAGAATTAAGTTATGATATTGATGTACTTAAAGGAGCTGCAGAAGCTGATGGCATTGAAGGAATAACAAAAGAGGTACGCACCCAAATTGGTAAAGGCGCTGATGTTATAAAACTTTACGCTGATTATGGCTGGG
>JALYYX010000397.1 GCA_030946075.1 Bacteroidota bacterium
GATGTTACGGAATTAAAGAAAATGTTTTTTGAAGTTTTAAAAAATCCTGCAGCACTAAATCAAAATGGATTTCAGCATGAAAACATTTTAAATGAATATCATCAAACAGATGGCCAGCATTCACTTGTGCAGCCGGCACAACCCGTAATATTAAATGGAAATAATGATATTCATCAGCATGTAGAAGTTGAAGAATCATTAAGTATAATGGATAAAGAAAAAGAGCTCATTATAAAAGCATTAAAAAAACACAGAGGAAAACGAAAAGATGCATCAACAGATCTCGGCATAAGTGAAAGAACGCTCTACAGAAAATTAAAAGAATACAATATTGATGAATGAGAACATGTACATTTAAATTACTTACACAGAAAAAATGAAATTACTTTCTAATTTTAAATTACTTATTACTTATTACTTATTACTTATAACTTTAAGCTATGCCACGTGTAAATATTCTACAAAAGATACTTCTCCAATTCCTGCAGATGTAAAAACTTTTAGAGTAAATTACTTTGAAAATAAGGCACGTTATGTAAATGCACAATTAACACCTCAATTAACTGAAAAACTAAAGCAAAAAATTATTGGTCAAACAAGGTTAAGGCAAACAAACAGCGATGATGCACATTATGATATCAGCGGCTATCTCTCTGATTACAGCATTACAACAACAGGTATCACAAATCAAAATGCCAATACAAACAGGCTTAATGTTTCGTTTCATTTAATTTTTAAAAATAAATTGGATCAGAAACAGGATTTTGAAACTGACATAACAAACAATTATGATTTTAATGCACAACTATCACTGGAGCAGGTAGAACAACAGAAAGGAAATGATATTTTAAAAAATTTGGTTGATGGAATATTTACTAAAATATTTTCCAACTGGTAATTTCTTTAATTCATTTTTATGAATACCAATTCTGAATTAAGTAAATCTTTTTTTCTTTTAATTAAAGATGAAAAACATTTGCAAACTATTGCAGAACAATATCCCTGGTGTTCACTGGCGCAGTTTTATTTGCTTTGTCATTATAAAAAAAACGGTTCTATCCAATTCGAAAATCAGGCACCTAAAACCGCACTGCTGTTTAATAATACAAATTGGCTTAACTGGCAACTGCATTTAAATTCAAAGGAAAATATTATATCTGAAAATATTGAAAATGATAATTCAAAAAATGAAATAGAGCAATCTCATCATCCTGCAAAAATGGAAAATCATTTTTCAGAAATTCCGCAAACCAATATTTCTGAAGAAACAATTGCATTTGAACCTTTACATACTATTGATTACTTTGCCTCACAGGGAATAAAACTTACTGATGAATCCATGTCAAACGATAAGCTTGACAGCCAAATGAAAAGCTTTACTGAATGGTTGAAAAGCATGAAAAAAATTCATAAAGAAAATTTACAGGCAGCCGATGAGCAAACAGATAAAAATATTCAGAATATCGCAGAGGTTTCAAATACAGATGCAGACATAGCTACAGAATCTATGGCAGATGTTTTAATAAAACAGAACAAAATTGAGAAAGCTATTGAAGTTTACAACAAATTAAGTTTGCTTTATCCCTCTAAAAACGCTTACTTTGCAACTAAAATAAACGGTTTAAAAACCCATTAATATGTTAGTAGTATTCGGAACATTAATTATACTGGCCTCCATAATTTTAGGATTGATCATTTTAATTCAAAACCCCAAAGGTGGCGGTCTTTCATCCTCATTTGGCGGAATAGGAAATCAATTAATGGGTGTAAAACAAACCACTGATGTACTTGAAAAAGGAACCTGGATATTTGCCGGTATTGTAGCGGCTCTTTGCTTAACCTCTGCATTATTTATTCCTAAAACCGGCGGAAATTCTGCAACTGATAAATATTATGAAGCACCGGCTACATCGCCTGCACCCCGACAAAACACAACACCGCTGCCTCAAAATAATACGCAGCCCCAGCCTGTGCAGCCGCCGAAATAAAAATATTTGTTACACTGTTAATTGTTCCATTTGTTTACTGTAATCATGTTGCAGGTCTTCATGTAAAGTCGCAACTACTGCTTTTATTTTTTTTACTTGATTATTGTAAAGATTTATAAGCGCCACGCTTTTACTAATTTTTATTCCTGAAGTTTTTATTCTATTGCAGAGATAAATAAGTAACTCTATTTCTGCCTCTTTTGATGATGTATACTTAATATATCGGTTAATGGTTTTTAAAATTTTTCTAAGGCTTTTTTTTACTAAATATAAATTAGAGCGATTCATCTGAATAAATTGTTCATCTATTTCAGCTTTTATATTTTCAATGTATGAGTTCAGATCATTTGCTTCAAAAAGAAGGTAGCTGATCAATTCTTTATTTTCTTTTTTGTATTTAATAAGACGAAGACACAATTCTAACAACTCTTTGGGAGATGTATTATTCAATTCTTGTTTTATCTCGCTAACGGAGGATGTTTTCAAAATAATTATATAATAATAGCTGCGAAAAAAGTATTAATAAATAACTATTTATAATCCATTCCCAAATTGTACATCACAAAGCTCCAGATGTCTGCAGCTTCTTCAATTTGTTTGCTGGTGGGCTTTCCGCCACCATGTCCGGCACGTGTTTCTATTCTTATTAATGTTGGATTTGTACCATCGTATTTATTGTTTTCCTGTAAGGTTGCTGCAAACTTAAAACTGTGCGCAGGCACTACCCTGTCATCATGATCGGCAGTGGTAATAAGGGTTGCAGGATATTTTACACCCTTCCTTAAATTATGTAAAGGAGAATATTTATACAGATTCTGAAAATCTTCCTGCTTATCACTTCTTCCATATTCCGTAGCCCATGCATGGCCAATAGTAAAAGTATGATAGCGCAACATATCCATTACGCCAACCTGTGGTATGGCAACTCTGAAAAGTTCAGGACGCTGCGTCATTGCTGCTCCAACTAATAATCCGCCATTACTTCCGCCCCGGATGGCAATTTTATTTGGATTGGTATATTTTGTTTTTATAAGAAATTCGGCAGCGCCTATAAAATCATTAAAAACATTTTGCTTGTTCTGCAGCATGCCTGCTTTATGCCATTCTTCACCATACTCATTTCCACCTCTGAGATTTACCAACACATACACACCACCCTGCTCTAAAAAAAATGCATTGGAAATACTAAAGCCCGGCGTTGAAGGAATATTAAATCCACCATAACCTGTTATCAAAGTAGGATTGTTACCATTTAATTTTAATCCCTTTTTGTAGGTGATGAAGAGCGGCACTTTTGCTCCGTCTTTACTGGTAAAAAATGATTGAAGAGTTTGATAATTTTCAGCATTTATTTTTGCCTCTGCTTTTCTAAACAATTCAGTATGCCCGTTACTTATGGTATAATGAAAAATTGCCGGAGGATAGTTAAACGAAGTATACGAATAAAATATCTCATTGTCCCCTTTATATCCGTCAAACCCGCCTGCAGTGCCAATTCCCGGCAGTTTGATTTCTCTTTCCAAAACACCTTTATAATTGGTTTGGTAAACGCGGCTGGAAGCATCTTCGAGATAAGTAAGAAATAATTTTGCTCCCGCATTGCCTACATTTTGCAATAGCTTTGTACGCGTTGGAATAATTGTTTGCCAATTACCTTTTGAGGGATTTTTAGGATCGATGGAAACTACTTTGTAATTGGGAGCATCTTCGTTTGTTCTTACCAAAATTCTGTCACCATCATTATCTACAACATTTGCCTCTGTATCAAATCCTTTAATTAAAAGAACAAAATCGCTGTTCATCTTTTTCATGTCCTTCACCCAAATTTGAGAACCACTTGTGCCCTCCGATTGGTGTATAATTAAAAACCGCTCATCTTCTGTTAAGCCACCACCTACACTTCTTAAAGGGTGTTCTTTATCTTCATAAATTAATACATCAGCATTTTGCGGCGTACCAAGCTTGTGATAATATAATTTCTGATTCTGGTTTTGATTGGTCATCTTACTATTTTCATCAGGTGTTGGATAACGACTATAAAAAAAACCTTCTTCATCCATCCACGAAAGCCCGCTGAATTTTATCCAGTCAATTTTATCGTCAAGTAATTTTTTTGTAGCCACATCCATTACAAATGCTTGCTGCCAGTCACTTCCAGCTTGTGCTATTGTGTAAGCAGCATATTTTTTATTCTTGCTAAAGTGTGGCCTACCTACGGCGGCAGTACCATCTTTGCTCATTGTATTTGGGTCAATAAAAACTTCAGGTGTACCATTCAACCCGTTTTGCCGATACAAAATACTTTGGTTTTGCAACCCATTGTTTTTATAGAAATAATAATATTGCCCTTCTTTAAAAGGAGAAGAATATTTCGGATAATTCCACATTTCTTCCAACTGTTGTTTAACCTTAGCCCTGAAAGGAATTTTAGAAAGATAATCCTGTGTTACTTTATTTTGGGCATCCACCCATGCTTTTGTTTCGGCGCTGTTATCATCTTCAAGCCAGCGGTAAGGGTCAGAAACTTTTGTTCCAAAATAATCATCTACCTGATTTATTTTTTTTGCAATAGGATATTTTACCTGGCAAAAAACAGATGACATCGTTGCCATTATCGCAATAAAAAGAACAGAATATTTTTTTATCATTTTTAAATTGTTTAAAATGAAATTAAATATTTGTTTTTGAATTCCCTTAAAAAATCTGTTTAACCGTAAATGTGTAGTTTTGACGCTTTAAAAATTAAATAATCTTAGTTCTGTTTTAGTTGTTTTTATTTTAAAATATGGATAATAAAGTAACAAAAGTTGGAGTGCTCACTTCCGGCGGGGATTCTCCCGGAATGAATGCTGCAATTAGAGCTGTAGTGCGTACTGGGATTCATTTTGGTATGGAAGTATACGGAATATTGCGTGGTTATGCAGGCATGATTGAGGGTGATATTATTAAGATGGAAAGTAAAAGCGTGGCCAACATTATTCAGCGGGGGGGCACCATTTTAAAAACAGGGCGCTGCAAAGAATTTTTTGATTATGAAGGGAGAAAAAAAGCTTATAATAATTTAAAAAAGCTGGGTATAAATGGCTTGATAATTATTGGCGGCGATGGATCTTTCCGCGGCGCACAAATTTTTAGCAATGAATTTGATATACCCTGTATAGGTTTGCCGGGAACGATTGATAAAGATATTGCAGGAACGGATTTCACTATTGGCTTTGATACTGCAGTAAACACAGCTGTTGAGGCAATAGATAAAATAAGAGATACTATGGAGGCACACGACCGATTATTTGTAATTGAAGTAATGGGACGTGATGCAGGATACATAGCATTGCATAGCGGTATTGCAACAGGTGCAGAAAATATATTGATTCCCGAAAAGAAAACAGATATAGAAGGCATACTAAGTGCATTAATGGAAAAAGAACGAAGGCAAAAACTCGTTAACCTTATTGTTGTTGCTGAAGGAAAATTTGGGGGAGCTAATGAAGTAGCGAATGTTATAAAAGAAAGAATGCCACAGCAGGAAGTGAGGGTTTGCATTCTTGGTCACATACAACGCGGTGGCTCGCCAAGCTGCTTTGACAGGTTGATTGCAAGCCGTATGGGATATGCCGCCATTGAATGTTTAGTGGAATCAAAGTATAATCTATTTGTTGGGATAGTTAACAACCGTATGCATTATATTCCGCTTAACGAAGCTGTGAAAAAGAAACAAAGAATAAGTGAAGAATGGATGAAAATTGTAAAAATATTATCATCATAAAAGAAGCCATTTGTCATTAAGTCAATAAGTCATTGAAATAAATTTTTGATGACCATTGACCATTGACCATTGACCACTGACTAAAAATTATGTCGAAACATTTAGCAAAATACCTGCACCGTACAATGGATAAGCAGGCAGGTATTGAACATTCAATTAAAAGAACAAAGATAGTTGCAACCGTAGGCCCCGCCTGCGATACATACGATAAACTTTTAGAACTTGTAAAGGCTGGGGTAAATGTTTTTCGTTTAAATTTTTCTCATGGTACGCATGAGGATAAAGCAAAAATCATTGAATATATTCAGCAAATAAATAAAACAGAACCATACAATATTGCAATTCTGGCTGATTTGCAAGGCCCTAAACTCCGTGTGGGTGAAATAGAAAATAATGCGTTGGAAATTAATCCCGGCGACCTTCTCACTTTCACAAATGAAAAATGTATTGGCACAAAAGAAAGAATTTATGTAAGCTACCCCAATCTTCATTCCGATGTAAAACCCGGTAATTGCATAATGATTGATGATGGTAAACTGGAAGTAAGAGTAGTTGAAGTTTTGCCAAACAATGATGTAAAAGTTGTTGTTATAATGGGAGGGATTTTATCTTCTAAAAAAGGATTAAACCTCCCTGATACAAAAATTTCTTTACCTGCATTAACTGAAAAAGATTTAATAGATCTTGAATTTATAATTTTGCAAAACGTAGACTGGATAGCGCTTTCCTTTGTACGTGAAGTGGCAGATATAACAAGCCTGAAAACAATTTTAAAAGCACACAACAGTAAAACCAAAGTAATTGCCAAGATTGAAAAGCCGGAGGCGCTTACACATCTGCGTGATATAATTGTTGAAAGCGATGGCATTATGATAGCCCGTGGTGACCTTGGTGTTGAGCTTCCAATTGAAAAAGTTCCGCTTATTCAAAAAGAAATTATTCGCAAATGCATGCACAGGGCAAAGCCTGTAATTGTAGCAACGCAAATGATGGAGAGTATGATTGACAGAATAAAACCCAACAGAAGTGAAATCACTGATGTTGCAAATGCCGTTTTAGAAGGTGCTGATGCATTGATGCTTAGTGGGGAAACGGCTACAGGACAGCATCCTGCGTTGGTGATAGAAACCATGTGTAAAATAATTTTAGAAATTGAGAAAGCCGAATATGATTATGACCGTGATGATATTTTGGCTCCGCAGCCGCACTCGCCCTCTTTTTTAAGTGATGCATTGTGTTATAGTGCCTGCAAGCTGGCTCAGGATGTTGAGGCAGACGCTTTGATTGGAATGACTCAAAGCGGTTACACCGGTTTTATGCTCAGCAGCTATCGCCCCAAATCTTTATTATATATTTTTAGTAAAGAGAGAACATTAATAAATCAGTTAAGCCTTAGCTGGGGCGTTCGTGCTTTTTTTTATAATGAAGAAGAAAGCCTTGATGATATAATTTTTGACCAGATAAATATTTTAAAGGAAAGAGGATTTTTAAAGACTGGTGATCTTGTAGTGAATACAGGCAGTACACCAGTTGATCTTCATTTGCCAACAAATGTTCTTAAAATAACAAAAGTGGAAGAAACTAATAAGCAATAAACAATAGGCAATTTGCACCATTCTTATTTTTTGCTTTGCCTATTGCCAATTTGTAATTTACCTCCAGCAACAAATAATAACTGCTGCAATTACATTCCCTAAAACCTGGTAACCCCCATTGATAAAAAATAATCCTAAAGGTTTTTTCTCGTACAGCATATTAATTGCCATGGAAGTACAGGCAAAGCAAATCCCTGTTAGTAATCCAATTTTTACTCCATATACCCATCCAACCAATCCCATATAATTCGATAAAATTGCTATGCCTGCTGCACAAACAAACATCATTATAAAGGACATAAACATGATTGCTCCTACACCTTTTTTACCATTTGGATCACTCATATCAATGTTGTTGTACGCAATCCATTTTTCTTTGAAAAGAAAAGAATACCAAAGTGCGCCCAACATAAAATATCCCAATGTGCCCACTAAAACTGCTATCCAATTAATGTCTTTTAAAACTGCTGTGAACATAAAATTAGTTTTGGTTAAGAATAATTATTTAGAAATATACACACTCTTTTATCTTATTGCAAAATTCTTTAATCACCTATGTTGATATCTCTGCAAACGCTTTCTTGCATCGCTTCTTATTTTATTTTTTAAATATCCACTCCATCCCAGCAGCATACCGGGCAGTCCCAATGCCTGACGGCTCCATTTATAAATATCAAATTCATCTGTATGTTCAGTAATTTTTCCATTTTCAATTCGCATGTGAGCCTTTACATTATTAATCACTCTTTTCCCTGTTTTTGAAAAAGTGTATGTTGCTATCCAGTTGCAGGTTGCGTATTCACCATCTACCTCAATCTTATTTATCCGTAAAGAAAAATCTTTAGCATTTTTGCAAAGCATCTCCCACATTGCCCTAACGTCATTTCCTTCTAATATTCCAAACACAGGATCATTAAATACCGGATCATCAGCATAACAGTTCTGCATGGTTGTATAATCCAATCTTGCAAAGGCATTGTAAAAAGTTTGTACCAGCTCTTCATTATTATTCATGCATACAATTAGTTTCTTTAATTTAGAACCTTAAACTTATGTAAAGATGAAAAATTTTATCGCTATTATTTCCTTTATTTTCTTTTCTTATTCTGTTGCAGCACAAAATACTGACAGCGCATGGTTTGTAAATAATTACACAAAAAAAGAAGTGTATATACCCATGAGAGATGGAATAAAATTATTTACTTCCATTTATATCCCAAAAGATAAAACTGAAAAACATCCTTTTTTAATGTCGCGGACCCCATATTCCTGTGCACCTTATGGAGAAGATAAATTTCCAAATCTTTCACGCAGTTATAGAATGGCTTATCTGAAAGAAAATTATATTATGGTTACGCAAGATGTAAGAGGAAGATATATGAGTGAAGGCGAATTTGTTGATGTACGGCCATTCAACCCCAACAAAAAAACCAACAAAGATATTGATGAAGCAAGCGATACTTACGATGCCATTGACTGGCTTGTAAAAAATATTGCTGATAACAATGGGAACGTTGGTGTCATAGGCACTTCTTATCCCGGATTTTATTCTACAGAAGCTGCGCTAAGCGGACATCCTGCGTTAAAAGCTGTAAGCCCCCAGGCACCTGTAACAGATTGGTTTATGGGAGATGATTTTCATCATAAAGGCGCATTTTTTGCAATGGATGGGTTTGCATTTTATTCAGTCTTCGGAAAGCCACATCCTAAACCAACACAGAATTATGGAACGGGTTTTACTACGCCAATAAAAGATAATTACAAATTTTATTTACAAACCGGTGCTGTAAAAAATCTTGACAGGATGATCGGCGACAGCATAAAATTCTGGCATGAATTATACCAGCATCCGAATTATGATGCATGGTGGAAGGCACGTAATGCAAGGGTTGGTTTATTTAATGTAAAGCCTGCAATGCTTTGGGTGGGGGGATTGTTTGATGCTGAAGATTGCTTTGGTGCATGGAACTCCTACAAAGCAACTGAAAAACAAAGTCCGCAAACCAACAGCAAAATTGTAATGGGCCCCTGGTATCATGGCCAGTGGAGTGCAGAAGGCAGTTATTTAGGCAACGTACGTTTTGGAAGCAACACATCAGAATATTATCAGCAACATCTTGAAATTCCTTTCTTTAATTATTATTTAAAAGGAAAAGGTTCGGTTGATCAGATCGCTGAAGCAAATATTTTTTTCAGTGGAGAAAATCATTGGCAAAAATTTACTCAATGGCCGCCGGTAAATATAACTCCCACAAACCTTTATCTCGTTACAAATGGCAAAGCTTCTTATACCCCGGTAGCTCAAACTGCAAATAATAAACCGCAAACTACCGGAGATAAAATAAAAGCAATAACAGATAAGATCGAATCCATATTTACGTCAAATAAACCGGGAGCAAATTATGATGAGTACATTAGTGATCCTGCTCATCCTGTTCCTTACACTGAAGATGTTCACAACCGTAGGACAAGAGAATACATGACAGATGATCAGCGGTTTGCTGAAAGAAGAACGGATGTCCTTACTTATCAAACAGATACTTTAACCAGCTCTGTAACCCTTGCGGGGCCTGTAATTGCAGATCTGATGACAAGCATAACAACTACCGATGCTGATTTTGTTGTAAAACTTATTGATGTTTTCCCTGATTATTTTGAATACGATAATGAAACAAAAGGGATTGATAAAAATTATCCGATGGGTGGATACGAAATGTTGGTAAGAGGAGAAATTATGCGTGGCAGATTCAGAAATAGTTTTGAAGTGCCTGAAGCATTTGTTCCAAACAAAATAACAGAAGTAAAATGGGAACTACCTGATGTTGCCCACACTTTTGAAAAAGGTCATAGAATAATGATACAGGTTCAAAGCTCATGGTTTCCTTTAGCTGACAGAAATCCGCAAAAATTCATTGACATCTATCAAGCTAATGATACAGATTTTCAAAAAGCAGCTATAAGAATTTATCATGATGGTGAATACAATTCTAAAATTATTTTACCAATTTTAAACAGAAGATGATGAATAAAAATATTTTTCTGCTGAGTTTTCTTTTTGTTTTTTTTATGAGCTTGCCGAAAGATTTATTTTCACAAACAATGAATGATATTAATATAGTGCCCAAGCCGGCAGAAATGAAAAAAACTGATGGCACATTTCTCCTGGATAAAAGCACCCCTATCTTAAGTTATGTGAATGATGGTAATGCAAATATGCTTAATTCTTATTTAGAAAAATTATACGGATTTTCATTACCAATAAAAAAAACTATTGAAAAAAATGAGAAATATATCTTCTTCTCACAAATGCATGACGAGAGTGCCTCCCCGAATGAAGGATATAGTTTAATAATCACAAAAAATAAAATTGAGATAGCTTCTAAAACAAGAAATGGAGCAATTTATGGAATTCAAACATTGTTACAGCTTCTACCAACAAACTACAAACTACAAACTACAAACTACAAACTTTCTCTTCCGCAATTATCAATTACTGATTATCCACGTTTCCCTTATCGCGGAATGCACCTTGATGTTGGCCGTCATTTTTTTCCTGCATCTTTTATAAAAAAATATATTGATTATTTAGCGTACCACAAGTTCAATACTTTTCATTGGCACTTAACTGAAGACCAGGGATGGCGGATAGAAATTAAAAAATATCCCAGGCTTACATCTGTTGGTGGCTATAGAAATGGAACTATCATTGGAAGGTTTCCCGGCAAAGGAAATGATGGAATAAAATATGGCGGATTTTATACGCAGGAAGAAATAAAAGACATTGTAAAATATGCTGCAGAGCGCTATATCACTATCATTCCCGAGATTGAAATGCCCGGGCATTCATCGGCTGCAATAGCGGCCTATCCTGAGCTTAGCTGCTTTCCCAATGAATCTACAAAACCTGCAAAGGGCACTGTATGGAGTGGCAGCACAGAAGGCAAACAGGTGCAGCAGGCTTGGGGCGTTTTTGAAGATGTGTATTGCCCGAGTGAATTTACTTTTCATTTTTTAGAAGATGTGCTGGATGAAGTGATGCAATTATTTCCTTCAAAATACATTCACATTGGCGGAGATGAATGTCCGAAAACAAACTGGAAGCGATCAGAATTTTGTCAGCAGTTGATAAAAGAAAAAGGATTAAAAGATGAGCATGGCTTGCAGAGTTATTTTATTCAACGGATTGAAAAATATTTAAACAGTAAAGGCAGAAATATTATTGGCTGGGATGAAATTTTAGAAGGCGGACTTGCACCGAATGCAACAGTAATGAGCTGGCGTGGAGAAGAAGGTGGTATTGCTGCTGCGAAACAAAAACATAACGTTATAATGACCCCGCAATCTTATTGCTATTTTGATCACGCTCAAACCAAAAATGAAGATAGTGTTACAATCGGTGGTTTTTTGCCCGTTGAAAAAGTGTACAATTATGAACCTTTACCAAAAGAATTATATGCCGATCAATCTAAATATATTTTAGGCGCACAGGGAAATGTATGGACAGAATACATAGCCAATCCAACAAAAGTTGAATATATGATCTTCCCAAGAATGAGTGCATTAAGCGAAGTGCTTTGGAGTCCTAAACAAAGTCATGACTGGAAAGATTTTGAAAGAAGAATACCGGCAATGTATAAAAAATATGAGATGTGGAATGCAAACTATAGCACCGCATACTACAATTTACAATCATCAATTTTACCAACACCCGATTACAATGGTGTGTTATGGAAACTGGAGAGTAAAAATAAAAATGGGAATATTATTTATGTAAAAGGTCCAACACAAAGTGCTACCGCAAATTATTCCACCCCTGTTTTAATAACCGATAATGCAGAATATGGCGCTGCACTTAAAGGGAAAGATCATAAATTTTTAAGCAAATGGTTCTGGCAAAAGTTTTTATTCAACAAAGCAACTGGTAAAAAAATAATATTAAAAGATGAGCCGTCAGATAACTGGAAAGGCAGTGGTGCCTTTACTTTAGTGAACGGGATTATAACAGAAAGAAAATTGGAGCAATCAGCTGAGTGGCTGGGCTTTTTAGGAAAAGATTTAGATGCTATTATTGATTTAGGCAAACAAGAAAAAATTAATAAAATAAAATTGAATGTTTTAAAGCAGGAAGGAAGCTGGATATATCTCCCCTCATCTGTTGAATTTTTTACTTCTGATGATGGAATAAATTTTACTTCGCAGGGAAAAATTTTACCAGATGCAAATGGCAACTGGTCTGATGAAAGAACCATTACAAATGAAATGAATACCTCAGCAAGATTTATAAAAGTTGTTGCGAAAAATTATGGCATTATTCCTCAAAACCAACCTGGTGCGGGTACACCTGCATGGCTTTTTGCAGATGAAATAGAAGTGGAATAGCAGTTTAGGTGTCAGGGCGACTAAAGTCGCCAGACACCTAAACCAAAAACTTAAAAAAACCTTATGCATTTTACTCCAAACGAAATTTATCACGTTTACAACAGAGGAAATAATAAGCAACTCATTTTTTTTAATAAGGATAATTATATTTTCTTTTTAAAAAAGATAAGAAATGAATGGAAAAAATACTGTGATATTCTTTGCTATTGCTTAATGCCAAATCATTTTCATTGTATGATTGTGCCAAATGATGAAGCATGTAAAAATATTGAGCTTGGAAATAAATTAACTCACATGCAAAACTTTTCCAGGGCAATTGGTAAAACACTTAGTTCTTATACAAAAGCAATCAATATTCAAAATCATACAACAGGAAATCTTTTTCAAAAGAAAACAAAGGCTAAATGTATAACTAACATTGAGGTGTCAGGCGACTCAAAGTCGCCAGACACCTATTTACAGCAATATTTACAAACCTGCTTTCATTACATTCATCAAAATCCTTTGCAGGCCAGACTTATAACTAACTTAAAGGATTGGCAATATTCATCTTTTCAGGATTACTATGGTTATCGGAAAGGAACATTGTGTAATAAAAAAATGGCAATGGAATTATTATCGTTTACAGAAAATGATTTTAAAAATGAAGAAGTCGTAAGTTTGGATGAGAAAATAATTAGTCAAATATTTTAAATAGGTGTCAGGTCACTATAGTGACCTGACACCAAACCCAAAACCAACAGCATGCGTCCAAGAATTGATCTTACTGATTCTTTAGAAAAAATTCCTGTAAAAATATTCCCTTCTCCAAAGGAAGGTTCCGTGTATGTTGCAAACATTATTGCTGATCTTATTAAAGAAAAGGAATCAGAAGGAAAGAATTGTATAATTGGCCTTGCTACCGGTTCTACGCCAAAAACTTTATATGCAGAACTCGTTCGAATGCATAAGCAGGAAGGGTTGAGCTTTAAAAATGTTATCACTTTCAATCTGGATCAATATTACCCAATGGAAGCAAATGCTTTGCAGAGCTACCATTATTTTATGCGCAAATATTTGTTTGAACAAACTGATATTGACCCCAATAATTATTTTTTACCGGATGGAATGTTACCAAAGGAAAAAATAAAAGAGCATGCATTGGAATATGAAAAAAAGATTGAAGAGGCCGGTGGCCTCGACCTGCAAATATTAGGAATTGGTGTTAATGGACACATTGGTTTTAATGAGCCGGGTTCTGCTATTTATTCAAAAACAAGATTAATAACGCTGGATAATTCTACACGGCTCGCCAACTCACATGAGTTCGGAAATATTTCGCAGGTGCCGCGGATGGCCATAACAATGGGCATCAATACAATTTTAAAATCTAAACAAATTATTTTAATGGCCTGGGGACAAAATAAAGCCCCTGTTATTAAAAAAGCAGTAGAAGATGATGACACGGAAGATGTACCTGCATCATTACTACAACATCATGATAACTGCACCTTTATAATTGATGAGGCGGCAGCATGCGAGCTAACACGTTTTAAATCACCATGGCTAACCGGCGAATGCGAATGGACATCATCAATTGTAAAAAGAGCAGTTGTTGATCTTGCCTTAAAATTAAACAAACCGATACTTAGCCTTACCAATAATGATTATAACGATTTTGGATTGAGCGATCTGCTTACAGAAAAAGGAGATGCTTATGAAATAAATCTGGAAGTATATTATATGCTCCGTGATAGTATTACGGGATGGCCCGGAGGCAAACCCAACACAAGCCATGCAAGGCATCCTGAAAGAAGCGAACCATTTCCAAAAAAAGTATTACTGTTTTCTCCACACCCTGATGATGATATAATAAGCATGGGCGGCACTTTCATGCGTTTGCAGGATCAGGGGCATGATGTACATGTGGGATATCAAACAAGCGGCAACATTGCTGTTACTGACGAATTTGTTACCCGTTTTATAGACTTTGCAGTAGGCTTTGAAAATATTTTTGGCATAGATGATACCAAAAGCAAAAAAATTCTTGATGACGCAACTTCATTTTTAAATTCAAAAAAATCTACTGATAAAGACAGTGATGAAATAAGAAGAATTAAAGGATTAATAAGGAGGTGTGAGGCAAAAGCAACATGCAAATATGTTGGTTTAAAAGATGATCAGATACATTTTATGAATCTTCCGTTTTATGAAACCGGAACCATTGAAAAAAATCCAATGAGTGAAGAAGATGTAGAAATAACAATAAATCTTTTAAGACAAATAAAACCGCAGCAGGTTTTTTGCGCAGGCGATCTTGCTGATCCCCATGGTACTCACAAAGTATGCCTTGATATTGTTTTGGAAGCGATAAAAAGAATAAAAGATGAAGGCGATAAATGGATTGATGACTGCTGGATATGGCTGTACAAAGGTGCCTGGCAGGAATGGGATATAAGTGAGATTGAGATGGCCGTGCCCATGAGTCCCGATCAGGTAAGAAAAAAACGATATGGGATATTTATTCATCAATCACAAAAAGACAGCGTTCCTTTTCAGGGAAGTGATAACAGGGAATTCTGGCAACGGGCAGAAGAACGCAATGCACACACAGCGCAGCTTTACGGCCAGCTCGGACTTACCCAATATGCAGCTATGGAAGCCTTTGTACGATGGAAATCTTATTAGCCAATAAACCCTATACCATAGGACAATACAAAATAATTATAAAAATTGGTGATTGCCCTTTGCTGATTGGTGAGGGTTTATCGGTATGAATTTTGTAAACTGCTGAACAATGAAAATGCCCAAAACATTCGTACCCCACTCAAAAAATGTAAATGTAATTATTGAAACGCCTAAGGGATCGGGTAATAAATATATGTATGATCCCGAAACACAATTATTTAAATTAAGTAAAATTCTTCCGCAGGGTTTAATATTCCCATTACATTTTGGGTTTATACCCGGTACAAAAGGTGAAGATGGTGATCCGCTGGATATTCTTGTTTTAATGGATGAACCCTCTTACCCTGGTAATCTTATTGAATGCAAATTGCTTGGCGTAATTGAAGCAGAACAAACTGAAAAGAACGGAGAGACTATGCGTAATGACCGGCTGATAGGGGCTGCCATTGAATCGCATCGCTATTGCGAATTTAATACCATAAAAGATCTTGATAAATATTTACTGAAGGAGATAATTAATTTTTTTGTTACCTATAATAAAATGAGCAAAAAGAAATTTAATGTATTGGATACAAACGGCCCCAATACTGCCCTGCGCTTAATAAAAAAACATTTACAATGAGTGAATTAATTTACAAGCTATTTGGCGAAGGCAAAGAGCTGAACGCTTTGCAGATGGGAGACAGAGCGTTTGTAATGTTCTTTATCACGCTTTTATTTATTCGTGTTGCCGGCATGAGGGCATTTGGACAAAAATCAGCTTTCGATTCTATCATTGTTATCATGCTGGGTGCTATTCTTAGCAGGGCGGTTACAGGTGCATCAGCATTTTTCCCTACTGTAATCGCAGGCTTTGTATTGGCACTTGTGCATAGGTTGC
Source organism: Bacteroidota bacterium (assembly GCA_030946075.1). GTDB lineage: Bacteria > Bacteroidota > Bacteroidia > Chitinophagales > Chitinophagaceae > Ginsengibacter. The sequence goes on from JALYYX010000397.1 coordinate 16,276, forward strand.
TGGCTATAATAAGTTTATATAGTGACTTTGTTGGCTACTTAATTAAAGGAGAAAAAACAGTGCTATTTAGAAATAATAAAATGGTAAAAAAGAATATGCTCTTTTGCAGCATAAGTAATAAAGATCTTATGGAAGAAGTACGATTGAAATTAAATGAGGCCACCATGGAAAATGTGAAAGAAATTTTTATGGAAAGAACCGGGCAAATAAGTGTAGTAAACAAAGAAACAAAAACAGAATGAGGTTCACCAATAAAGTTTGTCTGGTTACAGGCGCAGGTTCAGGAATAGGAAGAGCAACTGCAGAAAGGTTTGGTGCTGAAGGAGGACAAGTTGTTGTTATTGACAGGGATGAAAAAGGAGGACAGGAAACTGTTGACCTTATCTGCAAAGCCAATGGCATAGCCATCTTTAGCAAATGCGATGTCGGTAATGAAGATGAAATAAAAGCATCTGTTGATTTTGCTTTATCAACTTACAGTAAAATTGATGTGTTGGTTAACAATGCAGCAATGATGACGTTTAAAAAAATTGTAGACCTAAGTACAGAAGAGTGGGATATGGTAATGAGAGTAAATATCCGCTCAGTTTTTTTATTTTGCAAGTTTTGTATCCCCCACATGAACAATGGCGCAATCGTAAATATAAGTAGTGTTCATGCGCATGAAACAACAGCCAATGTTGTTCCTTATGCAGCCAGCAAAGGGGCTATGGAGGCATTTATCAGGGGCGTAAGTCTTGAATATCCAAAGCAGATAAGAATAAATTGTGTAGCTCCCGGAGCTGTTGATACGCCAATGCTGTGGAACAATCCCAATGTAAAAAGCGGAGCAGAAGTAGTAAGCGGCGCTATCGGCAAACCCGAAGAGCTGGCAGCAGCAATTTGTTTTCTTGCTGCAGATGAAGCAAGTTTTATAAACGGAACAACACTTGTTGTAGATGGAGGAAGATTGGATATTTTATAACTTTTAAATTAAGCCCCTGCAGGGGTTGGGATATGGCAACTAACAAATTCATGTTTGCAACAGGTATTGAAAATAGTTATCCTACTATTATATTGCCGGATGGAACAACACATCGTGTAGATGAAATGGAAAAAACAGGCCATTATAAAAGATGGGCAGAAGATTTTGATTTGGTGAAGGAAATGGGAATTAATTTTTTAAGGTATGGTCCTCCTCTTTATAAAACTTTTCTTGGCCCCGGAAAATATGACTGGACTTTTACCGATGATACATTTCATAAATTAAAAGAGCTTGGCATTACTCCCATTGTTGATCTTTGCCACTTTGGTGTGCCTGACTGGATAGGCAATTTTCAAAACCCTGATTTTCCGCAATACTTTGCTGAATATGCAAAAGCCTTTGCACAGCAGTTTCCAAACCTCCAGTTCTACACACCGATAAATGAGATCTATATTGCTGCAACATTTTCAGCCCAATATGGATGGTGGAATGAAAGCCTCAGCAGCGATAAAGCTTTTGTAAACGCTTTAAAAAATATCTGCAAAGCGAATGTTATGGCAATGCGTTGCATTCTGGAAATACAAAAGGAGGCAACTTTTATACAAAGTGAATCATCAGAATATTATCACCCGATGAAACCTGAAGCAGAAAAAGCCGCCTATTTTCTAAATCAAAAAAGATTTCTTTCGCTCGATCTCACTTATGGTTATCCGCTTGGTGCAATGATGTATGAATATTTGCTGGATAATGGAATGACGAGGGAAGAATACCATTGGTTCGGCCACAACCAGGTAAAGGCACGCTGCATAATGGGCAATGATTATTACATTACCAACGAGCACCTTGTAAGGCCCGATGGAAGTACTGAGCCATCAGGTGAAGTGTTTGGTTATTATGTAATAACCCATCAGTATTACAGCCGTTATCATTTACCAATAATGCATACTGAAACAAATATTAAAGAACCTGACTGTGTAGAATGGTTTTATAAACAATGGGCAAATGTGCATCGCTTAAAACAGGACGGCGTACCCATTTTAGGTTTTACATGGTATAGTCTTTTGCATCAGGTTGACTGGGATACAGCGCTGCGTGAAAACAATGGCACCGTTAATATTTTAGGGCTATACGATCTTGACAGGAAGCAAATGCCTGTGGGCAGGGCATTTAAAAAGATCATTGAACAATGGCAGGATGTGCTTGCATCCGAAAGTTATGGTTTGTTGTTTAAATATTAATGGTTTTCTTTTATATGATTCTCCCAGTCAATAAAATATTTTTCAGGTTTTGTAAAATATTTACCTTCGGTACAGGTTGGATATCTGAAAATAATTTTTTTAAAAAGGTTTTGAGATGGCACAGAATGTGAAACCCATACCTTGGGAGAATCAAAATATTATTCCCTATATGATGGTTGAAAACGTAAGTAAGCAAATCGCTTTTTTACAATCTGCTTTTGATGCTCAGTTAACTTACAAACTGGATAGAAACAATGGCACCATAATGCATGCGGAAGTAAAAATTGGAAACAACAGAATAATGATGGCTGAACCTACAGAACAATTTGCGGCTATGCCTGCATCTATTTACTTATATGTTGCAGATTGTGACAAAGTATATCAATCGGCATTGCAGGCTGGTGGTATTTCAATGATGGAAGTAAAAACAATGCAGCACGCTGGCGAACGTTACGGCTGCATAAAAGACTTTGCGGGCAACATATGGTGGATTGCGACACATGTGGAAGATATGACGCTGGAAGAATCGCAACGGAGAGTGAATGAAATGGCAAAGAATAGCTAAACATAATTACATTTCTCCCAATACATTATTCTCCCACATACTTCCTCACAATTTCCAGCAACTCTTTTATTTCAAAGGGTTTTGAAAGAAAGCCATCGGCGCCGCATTGCAAAGCTATTTCTTCAGTATCACGGTTGGCAGAAAACATTATTATAGGCACTGCTTTTGTTTTATCATCATCTTTTAATCTGCGGCAAACAGTGTTACCATTTATTCCGCTCATCCATATATCAATAAATACAAGGTCGGGCTGTTGCTCATACATTGCATAAATATTCTCGCCATCCATTGTTATTATAACTTCATAGCCTTCATCTTCCAGCAAAATCTGCATAGCATCAACTATACCGGCATCATCATCAGCAACTAAAATTTTTTTCCTGGGCATTTGTTGTTAAATCTCTTGTTTGGTATTTAAATTCATTCTGTAATCCAAAGGCAATGTAAAACAAAAAGTAGAACCTTTTCCTACTTCGCTTTCAACCCAAATATGCCCTCCCTGTCTTTTAATTATTTCATGAGAAATATATAATCCCAAACCCAACCCCGGAAAGCTATTACCTCCCGGGCCGCTAACTCTGTAAAACCTTTCAAATACCTTTGCCTGCTGGTCCTTTTCTATACCTACGCCACAATCTTCTACACAAATAGTTACACTATTATTTTCAACTTTTGAGTTTACAATAATATCACATGCAGAAGGTGAATATTTTATAGCATTGGAAATAAGATTGGTAAACACCTGTCCTATCCGTTCTTTATCTCCATAAATTTTTGGTACAGATGCCAGGTTAAGAATAATATTATGGCGCTCTGTGATACGTTGTAGTTCCTCAACAGTTTCTTTTACCATATCATTAAAATCATAGAACTCTTCATGCAATTGCAGGTGGCCGGCCTCAATTTTAGTTACATCCAAAAGATCGCCGATAAGGGCAATAAGTTTGTTAAGTTGCCCATCCATTTTTTCAACCATATTATACGCCGCATCATTACCTTCCTTATTAAAACGTTTCAGCAATATTTGTGCATAGGCTTTAATACTGGTTACCGGTGTTTTTAATTCATGGGTTGCTATGCCTACAAAATCTTCTTTTTGTTTTTCAAGTAATACTCTTTCAGTTACATTTCTAAAATTAGATACAATAGCAGCAACGCTGGGATTATTTAGTAAATTAGTAAGCGTGCTTTCAATCCAAACCCACTTACCACTTTTATGCAGATACCGGTGAAGTACAATTTTCGATGTTCCCGGAGCTTTTAAAATTTCAGCATATTGTTGCCGCAGAGATTCAAGTTCATCAGGATGAAGTTTTTCCCATGAGTCAATTTTTCTATATTCTTTTACTGAATAACCGAGTACTTTTTTTGTGGAAGGGCTTGCATATAATACCTTGCCGGCAGCATCAACCACAGCAATTGCATCTGCACTGTTTTCTACCAATGCATGAAATCTTTCTGCAGTTTTTCTTACTCTTAAACTGGCACGGGTTACTGCGCCGCTTAAAGAAATAAGCAGCAAACATTCCAGTACAAAAACAAAAACCTGAATATTGTCGCTTTTATTAAAATGAAATTCATTATCAGGATGAATAAAAAAATAATTGCATAAAATGGCGGAGGCTATGGTAGAAAAAATGCCCGGCCCAATACCCCCAAAACCTGTGGCAATAATTACAACACCAAAATATAAAAGAAAGGGAGTTCTTTCGCCTATATATTGTATATACTGCAGTTTAAGAAGGGTAATAAACGCAAGCAGAAGAATAGTAAATCCATATTTAACATAGGCCGGCCGGGTTTTTACAGCATCGCCACTCCACAAATACCGGTTAACAATTTTTACAAATGAAAAATAATATTTTATAAACCGTTGCGGCATAGTTTATTTAAAATGCGGATTGAATGTTAGTAAAAATAAATATTAAAGAGAGAATAAAGTTATGTCATGCAATCATACTCTCAGAATTATCGGAAGTATTTATAAGCTTATTAACTTTTAAAATAAGTTCATGAATATCGAATGGTTTAGCAATAAAATCATCAGCTAAACATTCTGTAATTGTAGCTTCTGTAATATTGTTGGCAGAAAATAAAATAACAGGAATATGTTTGGTTTCTTCTGAAGTTTTTAATTGTTTGCATATATCTCTGCCATCCATACCTGATAAATGAACATCAAGAAAAATAAGATGTGGCCGAAAAGTTTCAGTTTTGGTAAAAGTTTCCTGGCCCTTTGTTGTTACATTTACTTCAAACCCCCGTGAGCCTAAAAGTAACTGCATCACTTGCAGCACATCAGGGTTATCATCGACAATTAATATTTTTGCCATGGTTTTTGGATTTTATTTTGTACAAATTTATAGTTATACAAATTAGTCTCCATTTTTATTTAGGTGTTTGTAAAATAAAATTTAATTAACAGCAGATTTTGTTTTGGCCAGAGGAAGCTCAACAAAAAAAATAGCGTACTTATTTACTTCAGTTTCAAACCATATTCTGCCATTTAACTTTTCTACAATTCCTTTACACATTGCAAGCCCTAAACCTGTACCGGAAGTTTTTGTTGTAAAATTTGGAGTAAATATTTTACTCTGCATTTCTTCAGTAATACCTGTGCCATTATCTTTTACAGAAATTATTACTTTACCATTTGTACCTAGGGTTGCTATTTCTATTACAGCTTTTCTATTTTCAGGCACTGACTGTACTGCGTTTTGCAAAAGGTTTGTGAGCAAACGATTGATTTGTGTTTTATCTGCCCTTATCATTATTTTTTCTTTATGAGGCAACAAAGTAATTTCTAAATTATCATTTGTTGAATACAGCAATGCAACATGTTTTAATGAATCATTAAAATTGAAAACCTGATTGTTACTTTGGCCAATATTTGCAAACTGTGCAAAATCTGCGGCAATTTGTGATAAGTGATCTATTTGTTCAACAAGAATTTTAGACACATCAATTGAAATGTCTTTTACGTTCGGAGAGTTGGAATCAATTGCCATTTGCAAATACTGCAGGTTAAGTTTCATTGGTGTTAACGGGTTCTTTATCTCATGAGCAACCTGCCGTGCCATTTCACGCCAGGCACCTTCTCTTTCGCTCCTGGCAAGCATTGCAGCGCTAACGTCTAACTTTTTAACCATCTTATTATATTCATCTACCAGCTCTCCTATCTCATCTTTTTTATTCCATATTATTTCTTCATTTACTTTACCAAGATTGATGTCTTTCATTTTGCCGGTGATAATAAAAAATGAACGTGTTATACGATTAGTAATGAACAAGGCAATAATTCCAGCCATTAAAAAAATAAAAGCATTAAGATTAATAATGGTAACAAGAAAATTCGATATCTCTTCTTCCAGCTTGTTTTGCGATTCAAAATAGGTAATGTTAAGGTATGCATATTCTCTTCCCTTATCATCTCTTACGGGAACATAATTGCTGAGATATTCTAATTTTCCTATTTTTTGTTCCTGAAAAAATTGTACATCTTTTAATTTTCTGAGATGATAAAAAGCTAAAGGATCCATCTTTGTGCTTACCATCCCTGTATTGTAAGGCAGAGGCAAGGATGAGGCCTTAAGATTTCCATTAACATCGTACAGGTTAACATCTGCAGCATGAATTTCCGCCAGTTTATTTATGGTATGCTCCAGTTTTTCATTGGGTACAAACTCGTAAGCATTAAATTTTTTATTTAAAACAGAAAATGTATCAAGTGAATTTCTAATTTCATTTTCCATTACATGTATTGTTCTGCTAAGGCCTTCGCGGCTGTTGCTGTGATAGCGGTTTATAAAAAATAAAATGGTGGCAATACCAATTATTATAAAAGAAAAAAGGCTTATCAAAATTATTGTTCCATGTACCTGATTGCGGATAGTGAGATGCCAAAACGCTCTAAAAGTATTAAGATGAAATCCGCTGCTGATTAAAACATTAAATAAATTAAACAGCGCTATTATAATTAGAAAAGAAAAGAATAAATATGCAAACAATGTGATGGACTCCATAAAAAAATTATCCTGCTTTGCAATTGCAATTATTTTATCATCTCCGGCATTGTACCACAGCTCATCATATCCATTACTTTTTCTTGATAAAAATTCATTGTTTGAGAGTTGCAGATTTTGGATAACAGTAGGAAACGGATAATCATTATAACTGTTACTTAAATGATCGTTTTTGTAAACAGCAAACGAATACATTGGTGAGCTTTCAATGGAGTTTGCATTGCCTTTTGAAAATAGTTCAGGATATAATGCATCGCTTTTGTATTTTTTAGGACGTGAAAGAATGAATGTATAACCTAATAGTTTTCCGCTGGTATCTGTTACCTTTTTTTTACTTATATAATTAAATCTGTCGTAGGATACATCGTAATAAAACAAATTAGGATAAGGTGTAGGCCGGGCTTGTGTTTCAATAACCGTATTTAGCGAATTGTAAGTAGTGGAATCTTCATTATATAATGATCTTTTATCAGCATCAAACGTGTAAATTTTTGTATCATATTTATTAAGATAGCCTGAAAAATTCTCGTTGATAAGGCTATCTTTTAAAAACTTATTATAGCCTTGTACTTTAAATCTGTAAAATATACCAGAGAGAAATTCATTCCGGAAATCAGTTAAAATAATGTTCATCATACGTTCGCCCGCAGGATCAGCTTTGTCGGATAAATTTTCAGCGAAATGTTTTCTCTGACTTAACTCCTTAATACGGTTTTGCGTAACAATAACAGCTGTAATAGAAACACAAAAAAAGAATATCCAAAAAATAAAACGTGAAGAAACTATTTTAGAAGCAAGTAATGTTAATTGCTGATAATTCATTAAAAAAATAAAGAACAGCAACCATAAAAACAAAAGAAAATCAAATGCAAGGTTGGGTGAATTGAATTTTAAACTTAAAGTTATAAGCCCGATTATGGAAAGAGCAGTATATAAAATATATGGTTGATCATCTATACAACATGTTATAAGAAATAATAGCAGCTGTATTAAAAAGAAAAAGCCAATAGCTATACAACATAGTACCACAAAGCCTATAACTGTATAGATATTTAAAGTAAAGAAATTAATTACATCAAAAGATATTTGAGAATCAGCAATAAGGCTGCGGATAATATGGCCACAGATAATTGTAATAATTATCATTACAGCTGCAATAAAAGCAAGAATTAAATTTTTTTTAAGTTTGGTTTTTGGATTGAATTGAAACTTAGTATCATGCAGGTTATGGCGTAAAAACAAAACTATCCACGCAAATAAAACAGAATTTATAAAGAGATCACCAAGTGAACGAAGAATAAAGCTGGAACCATAAATTGATGGATCGAATAACTCAAGCTGCCGAAAATTTACCGGAATAGGTAAATAATAACTTATTGCCCTAAGCACCAATATAGAAAATAAAAAAACTAAAAACCCAAACCATAATCCTTTTTTGTTAATATAAAAATTGGCAAGTGCCTGTATAAATAATAAAACACACAAGGCTGCTAAAATGCGCAGCCACAGAGCAATAACATTGTTGTGAGGAATTATTTTAGCATTTGTTTTGTGCAGATAAAAAAGATTATTCCCTTTAATTCCTTTAATGGGAATTAGATCTGGCTGCAGGCTTATTGAATATTGATTTTCAATATCATCAATTGCAACAAATGAATTTTGCAAATATTTATTCTGGATGTAATAATCTCTTTTAACAGGTATAAGAAATATTATTTTATAAAAAACGCCATCAATGTTCAAGCTATTTTTATCAGCTACATACCAACCATTAGCAAGGAGTGAAATAGAACTTCCATTGGCCGCTGCGGTAATTGTTTCGTCAGGTTGTACAGTTTGTGTATTCCAAAACACAGGGGTAAACTGTGTTGAATCAATTTTGTAAATAAATAAAAAATACTTTTTTGCTGTTAGTTCTTCAAGCGTAGCCTCCGAATAATTTTGTTCAGCCAGCTTATGTATCAAAGCTGTATCTGCACACAGTTTGGCGAAACTAATTTGTTTAGACTGTATATGTTTTTGTAAAGCTTTCTGCACTCCCCTATCTGTGGAAGTACCACCCCAGTATTCGTCAATAACAAAAGAAATTGTAATGAAAAGAGCAGCAGTTATCAGCAGATAACCATTTCTTTTTAAAAACCTGTTAGTGTTTTTTTTTAGATTCAATACTATTTATTTAGTTTTATTTCGTTCCACATAGCATCCATTTCTTCAAGCGTCAGTTTGCTAAGGTCTTTCCCATTTGCATTAGCCTGTTCTTCCATTTTTGTAAACCGTTGTATAAATTTTTTATTTGTAAGTTCTAGTGCATTTTCTGCATCCACATTTATAAATCTTGAATAATTAATCAGCGAAAAAAAAAGGTCGCCCATTTCTTCTTCAATATCATTTTGTTTTTCAGATTCTATAGCTCTTAATAACTCATTCTCCTCCTCTTCAATTTTTGCCCACACGTCTTCTTTTGTTTTCCATTCAAAGCCCACCTGCATTGCTTTTTCCTGCAGGCGCATGGCTTTAACCATTGCCGGTAATGATTGGGGAACACCACTAAGTATAGATTTTTTGCCTTCTTTTAATTTCAACTGCTCCCAATTCTTTTTCACATCTTCCGCACCTTTAACTTTTACATCACTATAAATATGCGGATGCCGGTGAATTAATTTTTCACAAATATTATCAATAACTTCTTTCAAAGTAAATTGCTGTTGCTCTTCACCGATTTTTGCATAAAAAATAATATGCAATAAAAGGTCGCCTAATTCTTCTTTTATACCTTTCCAATCCTTATCAGTTATTGCATCTGCCAATTCAAAAGTTTCTTCAATAGTAAGCTGGCGAAGTGTATGTATGGTTTGCATTTTATCCCATGGGCATTTTTCTCTTAAATCATTCATAATACCAACAAGGCGCTGCAGATCATTATTTATTATTGAGATCATACGAATTCTATATATTAAACATTGAAAAAAATGCAAAAATTATAAACGTAATTATAAGGGTAACAGAAAATAAGAATACAAGAATTATATATTTTAAAATTGTTTTTGCCCGTCGTTGTTTATAAAAATTTCGTAATGCTTTATAGAAATAAAAAAATATGGTAAGTATAAACAAAGCAGTTATCCATTTCAGCCATTCCCAATGCAACAGGCCTCTCAGTTTTGATAAACCAAACGTTACAAGCATCACTAAAAAAATAAATATATAAAAGTGTATAGTGAAGATGATGTGGTCTACATAATAAAATTGTTTCCTGCGTATGTACATGAGTTTTAAAATAAGTGCAAACAAAGGAAGCAGAACAAAAAGCATTTGCGGCAACGAGTGCATAAGCCTCGTAACAAGCGCAACAGCCATCAGCCTGGAATTTGCGCCATACTTCTGGTCCAATTCAATTTTCTTATATACAAGTTGTCTTTCAATCCAGTTATGTTTTTTTACACCTTTTTGTAATAAGGAATCGTATTGTTGCCGGGAATGATATTTGCCCGGGCCTAAAATGATGCCTACATTTTTTGTTGTGTCTAAATATTTTTTATAAAATAAAATTCTGCTCATTGGCTCCCCGTTATTTAATGATTTTGTAAAATCGCTAAATGTTACGGAATCCATATTCGTTATTTGCTCAACAGTTTTGCCTTTTATTATTGTTCCAATGTTCAGCTTGTTTTCATTGATTGTATAGAAAGAAAAAAATATCAGGAAAAAAACCGCGGAGGTAAATAAATACATTCTTATCGGGTTAAGATAAGTTGCTCTTTTACCTGCAATATATTCTTTAGATAAAAACCCCGGCTTAAAAATCAAGATCTTTATTGATCTGAAAAATTTTCCATCAAAATGTGTAACATCTTTAAAAAAATGACTAATCAAATGCCATAAACTTTCTTTTGGCTCTAAATTTTCCTGACCACATTCGTGGCAAAACCTGCCCATTACCTGGGTACCGCAATTCAAACAATTCTTTTCTTTTCTTTGAGGAAGATGTGACAATTAGCTGTAGTTTGTTTTGTAAAATCTGGTTAAAAATAATAAAGAAAATTTGCAAACCATATTATTGGTATATTTTACAATCAATTACATCCACGTTTTATTTTAAAGTATAATTCAATATAAAAATGTTACGTTTTTTTTCTCTTTCCATTGCGGCTGCAGCTTTGTTTTTTTGTTTTTCCTTAAATGCCTCGGCACAATATTTTTATAAGGACATCTGGATGAATCAACAGTTAAATAAGGAGTTTGCAATCATAAAAAATGAAAATATAAGAACGGTTTCGGTTAAAAGTTTTGAAGATGATAATGAGCCCAGTGAAGGATTTTTTTGTGAAAGAAGAATAGATAAAAACTATACAAAGTCTAATATGATTTCCCGATCTATCATTACCAACCAATCATTACTAACATCGTATTACAATGAAAGAGGGTGGATTTTAAAAACTGTTGACAGTACTGAAACATCTTTAGCAAGAACTGATTATGATTATGATAATAAGGGGCACATAATTAAAATAACCAATTTTACTAAAGCCAACGATGAAAATAGCGGAATAACAGAAACACATCAATACTTGTATAATGCCATCGGAAGACTTGAAAAAATGATTCGTAAAAAAAATAACATGGATATTTCAACAGTTAATTTTACTACAGATGAAAAAGGAAATGTTATTGATGAAGAAGAACGAATAAGAGGTAAAAAAGGTAAAAAATATTTTTATTATTATGATGATAAGAATCGCCTTACGGATGTTGTGCATTATAATGAAAGAGCCAAACGCCTTCTGCCTGATTATATGTATGAGTACAACCCACAGGGGCAAATAAAACAAATGATTTCTACTGAAGATGCAGCAAGCAATTACTTCATTTGGCAATATACTTACAATGACCAGAGATTGCGTGAAAGTGAAAAATGTTACTCAAAAGAAAAAAGGCTTTTGGGAAGTATCCAATATCAATACAAATAATTACATCATCTGCGATACATCAAGCACTAAAATTAATGCAGCAACAAACACTGTAATAAACATACTCACTCTTAAAAAAATTATTGGCTGTTTAAAACTTTTCGCTGCAAGCACCATAGCTACTATACAACAGGCAATAGATAAGTAAGTAATCATTTTAATATCATTTAATCCACTTGGAAAATGTGCTGTAAATGCTGAAATTTTTTCTGCCTGATTTAAATCAGAATTGAGGTTAAAAATTTTAAACCAAATACCGAAAATGTACAATGCCGGAAGTAAGAAAACAATAGCCAATATGGCCGTTATTTTTTTGGGCACTTTATGAGTTGATGTCATTTAAATTTTGTTTTTCTAAATATAGCTAAGTTTAAACTATTCGTTAATACCATAAGCTTTTATGTAAAATATCAGTATAAAATTAGATTACCTTCGTTAGGCGTTTTAAAAAATTATTATGCCCGACAAACCAACAGTGCTGATTGTAGAAGATAACTTTGATCTTGCAGAAGCAACAAAACGTTTTTTGGAAATTAAAAGATTCAGCGTTTTTATATCTGATGGAAAAAATCTACAAAAAATAATTGAAGAACATCCGCCAGACATTATTATTCTCGATATTTTTTTAGGCGCCTTAGATGGAAGAGAAATTTGTAAGAACTTAAAACAGAATGAATCCACTAAAAAAATTCCGGTAATTATGCTTTCTGCTCATGATAAGCTTTCAAAAGCCTATGATGATGATTGTGCTGATGGATATATTATGAAACCTTTTGCCCTTACAGAATTGTTGCAGGAGATACAGGAGCTGCTAAAAATACCTGAATAAATAATAAGCGAATTGCAAATTATTTTAAAAACCAACAGTAAACTTGTGATGATGAAGAGAGTCTTCCTGTTCGTGTAAATTGATGAGCATTTTTTTCATCTGTGCTAATTCAATTCGATTTGAGAGATTAAGATATTTAGAAGATTCCATTTTTTTCACCTGCGATTGAAGCATCAGCATTTTTACTTTTAGCCGGTAAATGCTAAACGGAAGGATAAGGTTTTTAAGCATACTTGGATTTTATTTATGGTTTTTCCGAAAATTATTGCTTGAACCTTATTAGTAACGTATAGATATGGATAATATTGTCCTATATAAATTTGACAATTCTTTATAAACTTTTATAACTTTATAAAGTATGCGGCTACCTAAATTCAAAAGCCCTAAGTTAATACCGACAAGGCTTTTCAAATAATATGTACCCGGGATGGGAGTTGAACCCACACCTCCATTGCTGAAGACAGGATTTTAAGTCCTGCGTGTCTACCAGTTCCACCACCCGGGTGACACTAAAAAAATTCCCGCCAAAGCGGGATCCTGAGCGGAAGACCGGGCTCGAACCGGCCACCCCGACCTTGGCAAGGTCGTGCTCTACCAAATGAGCTACTTCCGCAAAAATTTAAGAACTAAAAATGGATGGCAAAAATAATCAATGCACCCCTTTAACCAAAATTTATTTGTATTTGGGATTATACAAAGTATTATCAGGTACAGCCACTTCCGGCTTTCCTTTATAATGATGTTTATAAAGCCCGTAACAGCCGCCGGTTAAAAAAGCAACAAATAAAAAAACCTGACAATAAAATAAAAAACGGGACGAGGAAACCCAGTTGTGGGCAAAATCTTTATGATCATTGTCTATAACTTCTTCTTGTTCCATAGTATAAAATTTTGCAATGCAAAAATAATAGTTTGAAGTTAAAAATCATTTTTTGTTTCCACTATTTCTGAAAATGTATTTTTCTTCTTTATAAAATATTGCCAAATGATAAGCCCCTTGTATAATCCCTGTAGCTTACCGTTTTTATCCTGTGTAGAAAAATTGTTTTTCCTGATAAAAAATAACCAATGCAAATAATAAATATGTGCTTTAAGTACAGCAATAAAAGTTTTCCCATCACCGGATAATAATGCTTTCATAGCAAAAATTTTATTCAAAGTAATTCTTAAAGGAACTTTCCACCAGGCTTGTGAAGGAGGTAAATTCTTTGTAATCATAACCAAATTATTTCTAAAATTTAAGTATGTTTTCCTGCTACTATTCTTCTGTAAAGTACCACCGCCAACATGGTATACTACAGATTTTGGTTGAACAAAAACCTTATACCCTGTAAGCTGCAATCGCCAGCACAGATCAATTTCTTCCTGGTGTGCAAAAAAATATTCATCAAAGCCACCAAGCTGTTTAAAGGTTTCTGCTCTTACAAAAAATGCAGCGCCACTTGCCCAGAATATTTCCTGCACATCATTGTATTGGCCCGCATCTATTTCACAATTATCAAATATTCTTCCTCTTGCAAAAGGATAACCAAAATTATCTAACCATCCTCCGCTAGCCCCTGCATATTCAAATGTAATTTTATAAGTATACCTTAAAACTTTAGGCTGACATGCAGCAATCAATTTATCTGATTCCATAAGCTCAATAACAGGCTCTATCCATCCCGGTTGTACTTCCACATCGCTGTTCAATAAAATAAAATAATCTGCCGAAAGCTTTGCCAGAGCTATATTATATCCCTTTGCAAAACCGTTATTTATATCACTGCTCAAAATTTTTATTTGAGGGTAAGTTGTCTTAAGAAATATAACTGAATCATCATTAGATGCATTATCGGCTACAACAACAGTAAAATTATTATAAGTAGAAGAAAGTACAGAAGGAAGAAATTTCTCAAGAAACTTTTTTCCGTTCCAGTTAAGAATAACAATAGCTACTGAGGGCAATGGCAACATTAAAAAAATTTACTAATAATACACAAACATAAAAGATTTTAATTTTTAGAATTAGATTTGATGTATACAATGATCCGTCAATTACTTAACTGGAGAACTGCCATTGCTCTTGTTGCTGTAGCAATAGTTACAGGCACTGTTTTCTATTCAAATTTTTTAGCAAAAAAAATTGCAGTTGAAGAAAGAAGAAAAGTAAATGTTTGGGTGCAGGCATTAAAAACCCGGGCGGTAACTACAGAACCTACAGCTTTAGATCTTACTAATACTATAACTTCAGAAAACACGGATATACCCATTATTGAAACAGATGAAAATGATAATCCCCTGGGAGGTGGATTAAATCTTGATTCTATAAAAATAAAATCTGACAGTAATTATTTGATGCGAAAAGTAATTGAGTTTAAGAAAAAACATGAGCCACTGGTAGTAGAAATAAGTAAAGACCCCCAGATTATAAATAAATATTATTATGGAGATTCGGCATTGCTAAGAGAGGTTAGGTATTATCCTCTTGTTCAATTGCTGATAGTGGCACTTTTTATTTTTATTATTTTATATACTATTTCTGTAAGAAACCGATCTACCCAAAACCAGGTGTGGGCGGGCATGGCAAAGGAAACCGCTCATCAATTGGGTACACCGCTTTCCTCGTTACAAGGCTGGGTAGAAATGCTTAAAGAAAAAGAAAGTGATAATTCTATTGCAACAGAGATGGAAAAAGATGTAGATCGGTTAAAACTCATCAGCGACCGCTTTGGTAAAATTGGAAGTACGCCAAAACTGGAAGAAAAAAATGTTGTGGAACAAATAAGAGACATGGTTGCTTACATTAAAAGAAGATCAACAGAAAAAGTGAGTTTCGAAATAAAAACGAGTGATGAAAATGTTCCCGTACAAATATCAGCACCTTTATTTGACTGGGTGATAGAAAATCTTTTAAAGAATGCGCTGGATGCTATGGAAGGGCAAGGCATTATAAATATTAAAATAAAAAATGAAATTGATGATATACTTATTGATGTTACGGATACAGGAAAAGGAATAAGCAAAAAAAATATAAACAAAGTTTTTAAACCCGGCTTTACTACAAAAAAACGGGGCTGGGGTTTGGGGCTTTCGCTATCTAAAAGAATAATTGAACAATATCACAAAGGGCATTTAATTGTTAAACATTCTGAGCCGGGGAAAGGAACAACTTTTAGGATTGTGTTGAAAGCCTAATAAATTTTATCTTATTAAAGATTTAATTTTGTTGGGTTGTAGATATTGTGAAATGTAAAACCAGGAAGGTTTTTGTAGAAATTTTAAAATTGAAAAAACATTATAAAACCTTCTTGGTTTGCATAATCTTTTCAATAATCAATTTTCAATAATCAATTTTCAACAAATAACTACAAACTATTAATGCCCAGGTGGCGAAATTGGTAGACGCACTACCTTGAGGTGGTAGCGCTGGAAACGGCGTGCTGGTTCGAATCCAGTCTTGGGCACACAACCTTTTCTTATGACCATTGAGCTTCTTCTATTAATTATCATTTCGCTTATAAGTTTTGTGTGCCTGGTATTTGCTTATAAAGCATCCTTAAGGGGAAATAAATTCTCTGATATAAATTTTAAAATTGAGTCTTTCACTAAAGATATTTTAAGGATCGAAACTTCTGTAAAAAATGAAATTATCAATAATAGAAGAGAAACATTAGAAGAAATAAAATCATCACGTGGTGAATTATCAAATTCTTTAAAAGCTTTTGGAGAGTTAGTTTCAAGCTCAATGAAAACAATCGGAGATGTTCAAAAAGATCAGCTCGCAAACTTCTCAAAAAACTTAAATGAGCTTACTAAATCTTTTGAAGAAAAAATTTCCATATTAACTTCTTCTATGGAAACAAAACTAAAGGACTTAAATGAAGGAAGTGTGAAAACAGCTAAAGATAACAGAGATGAATTAAGAAGTAATCTTACTATAATGAGAGATGTTTTAGAAAAAAAGATTGTTGACATGCAGAAAGGAAACGAGACAAAGCTGGATGAAATGCGGGCTACAGTAGATGAAAAATTACAGACAACACTTGAAAAACGATTAGGCGAATCTTTTAAACTTGTAAGTGATAGATTAGAATCTGTACATAAAGGATTGGGAGATATGCAACAACTTGCCACAGGAGTTGGCGATCTTAAAAAAGTTTTAAGCAATGTAAAAACACGTGGTGTAATGGGTGAATATCAATTGGCAAATCTATTAGAACAAATACTTACACCTGATCAATATGCTAAAAACCAAAGAACTAAAATCGGATCAAATGCATCAGTTGAATTTGCTGTAAAATTACCTGCCGGTGATAATAAAGAAGATATTTTGTGGCTCCCGGTGGATTCCAAATTTCCTAAAGAAGATTTTGAAATGCTGGCTGATGCTTATGAACATGGCACATCAGAACAAATTGAAGAATCGAGAAAAAGTTTTGTACGTGGTATAAAAAAATGTGCACAGGATATTTGTGGTAAATATATTGATCCGCCTAATACAACTGATTTTGCTATACTTTTTTTACCCTTTGAAAGTTTATATGCGGAAGTGTTAAGAACTCCCGGATTATTTGAATCAATAAAAAGAGATTGCAATATTGTTATCCTTGGGCCTACTACATTAGCTGCATTCTTAAGCAGCTTACAAATGGGATTCAGAACACTTGCAATTCAAAAAAGATCCAGCGAAGTTTGGAATTTATTGGCTGGCGTAAAAAAAGAATTTGGATTATTTGGAGAGGTACTTGTGGCTACAAAAAAGAAATTAGATCAGGCAAGCAAAGATATTGACATGGCTGGCGTAAGATCGAGAGCCATTGAAAGACAATTACGAGATGTTCAGGAATTACCAAAAGCCGTTGTACCGGAAATAATTGAAAATATTAACCAAATTATTGATGAGAATAATGAACTAGCAGCGCAGGAATAAATTAAGATTGCACCCACGCCAAACACATACCATTAAAAAATTTATAATTGATTTGCAAAGAAATTTTTTCTTCCTTTATAAAATCGCAATTAATCATTCCATCATTTGTAACAATATTTTTTACATCAAGATGAATATTTTTTTTAAAATCCACTCCCCCACTTCCGTACCATTTAAATACAGCTTCCTTACAACACCATAGCAGTGTTAAGTGTTGAGTGTTAAATGTTGAATATTGAATATTATTAAGCTCGTCTTCACTTAAAAATTTATACTTAATTTTTTCAACCTTAGGTTTTATCAGTTCAATATCAATTCCCACACAATAATCTTTACTAACAATTACTGCAGCATACTCACCACAATGCGAAATTGAAAAATGATATTCCTCATTTGGTAGAAAAGGTTTCCGTGTATCGGCAATTTCAATTAAGTGGTACGGAAATTCAGGATGTAAATACTGCAGTAAATATCTCCCCGCAAGATGCTGCAATTGTTTATGCGGATGTGTAATTTCATTTTGCAAAAGCACTCTTTTCAAAAAAAAATTTCTTTCTTCAGCTATATGCCAAATAGCTATTTTTGCAAAATCGTTAATATGTTCATAAAACAAAGGCATTGTGCAACTTAATGTTTACACTTGCAGTTTATGATTAATTACTCAAATTAGAAACAATAATTGTTTTAATGATTCTCTCTGATAACCGTATTCTTGAAGAAATAAAAAAGGAAAATATAAAAATTCAGCCATACAATCGTGAATTTTTAGGCAGCAACAGTTACGATGTTCACCTGGGAAAACATCTTGCCATTTACAAAGACAAAGAGCTTGATGCAAAAAAACACAATGAAATAACGCACTTCGAAATTCCGGAAGAAGGGTATGTTTTACAACCCGGGGAATTGTATTTAGGAGTTACGGAAGAATATACAGAAACACATGTACACGTTCCTTTCCTCGAAGGTAAATCTTCTACAGGCCGCCTTGGTATTGACATTCATGCTACAGCGGGAAAGGGCGATGTAGGCTTCTGCGGCAACTGGACGCTGGAAATTTCATGCAAAATTCCTGTTCGCATTTATACAGGAATGCCTATTGGCCAGTTAATTTATTTTCCGGTAGAAGGCGAAGTTGAAGTAAAATACAATACAAAGAAAGATGCCAAATACAACGGGCAGCCAAACCGCCCTGTAGAAAGCATGATGTGGAAGAATAAATTTTAAAAATGAAATCAATCATGAAAAAAATATTTTTAATTGCTTTAGCCGGATTTTTTATCAGCAGTTCTTTATATGCTCAATCTGCAGCAGACTCACTTTTAAATTTTATTCTGAAAAATAAAACCAGGGCATCTCTTTATTTACAAAAGAACGATTATGTTATTGCAAAACTTAATGAAGATAAATTAATGCCGCTGGCAAGCACAGTAAAAATTATTGTTGCTGTTGAATTTGCAAAACAGGCAGCATACAATGTATTTAGTTTTAATGCAGCTATCCCTATAAAAGATGTAAATAAATATTACTTGCCAAATACAGATGGCGGTGCTCATCCTGACTGGATAAGATATGAAACACGGATGGGGCATATAAAAAACGACAGCGTAAAATTGATTGATGTTGCAAGAGGTATGATAATGTTTAACAGCGATGCAAATGAAGAATATTTAATGGAGCTTCTTGGCTTTAATAATATAAAGAATGACCTGCATATGTTTGGATTGAAACAGCACACACTTATTTATCCAATTCCTGCATCATTGTTTGTTTATCAAAATCCAAAAAATTTACCTGAAGATAAAGTGCTTAAAGAAATACAAGGGCTGAGTGAAGAGGATTATTATAAAGCAATATTTTCAATTCACAGGGAATTAAATTTAGATGAAAATTATAAATCAAATTTCCGACCTAAAGATCTTACACTAACAATGCAAAAGGCCTGGAGCGACAGGCTGCCTGCATCAACAGTAAAAGAATATGCACGTGTTTGCAGAATATTAAACAGCAGATTAATTTTAAACGAAAGAACATACTCTATCCTTAGCAAAATTTTAGAAACTGCAATGGAAACTCCTTCAACTAAAACATGGCTACACCATATCGGCATAAAAGGAGGCAATACTATTTCAGTATTTACAAGGGCTTTATATGCAACTTTAAAAGACAGTTCAAAAATTGAATTGGTATATTTTTTTAATGATCTAAATGGTCAGGAAAACTATAAACTCCAGAGCTGGATGATAGATTTTGAGGCAAAGATTTTAAAAGACGACAAATTCAGGAATAAGTTAACCAATGGTATTGAAGGAAAAGTTGAAGTGAAGAAAAAATAATCATTATCATTTGTTTCATTGCTATTCATAACTCACCTTCCCCTCAACATTATATTCTTCCCTTTTTTTTATAAAAAGCAATGAGATCAGCAATTACTTCATCATAACTGTTTAATCCTTTCGGTTGTTGATTAGCTTTCAAATAACTTCCGTAAGCCCAGCGGATAAAAGGTTCTATCGGGTTTTTATGGCTCAATAAAAATTCTCTCCATTCTTTTATATCCGCCTTCACTTCTGGCAAAAGTTGTTTGGCTGCATTCTTAGCTGAAAGAGAATCTACAAAAAATAATTCCCTGTTAGCGTAAACAAAAAGATCCAAATAGGCTGAATAATGAAACAGCGTATCAGCAGATGAAGTAGCTGCAAGATAGCCTGCAAAATTTGCCTCTTCTTCCTTTGCAAATCCAAGCTGGTGGGCTATTTCATGCGTTGTTGTATAAGGCAAAATAAATTTGGGAACACTCGTATTAACCTGCGCCTCTCCGCTAAACGGATTATAATAACCTGTGAATCCGAAATAATTTCCCCACCATCTATATAATGATGATTTTACAGAAACATTTTTATAATTGAGAAAAGGATACATTTTTTCTGATTGCTGATAACACATAAAAGCCCGTTGGAATAATTCTTTATTTGAAGGATAAGTTACATGCTGATTAATGAGTGCCTGTTTACTTTCATTTACTTTTTGCAATAAAAGAATCTGAATAATTTTAAGTGCCGCTGTATCTTTTTTTAATACTTGTAAATTTAATTGCCCAGCAATACTCTTGCGGTTATAATTCAATCCCCACGTTATATTAAAAATAATATACACAACCATAGCGGAGATTAATAATTTATATCCCGCTCTCTTAAACCAATTCTTATTTATTTTTCTTTTAAATAATTTATTTAAAAATTGCCATGCTTTCCAAATGAACCATACTATTACCAAAAAATAAAATATATCTCCCACACTAAAAGGTATCCAACCGAAAATTATTCTTAACAATAATGAAAAAAAAACATAGATATGGGTTGAATAAATATTTTCAATCCATTGGGCATTGACAGAAAATACTCTAATAATAAATATTAAAAGAATTAAAAAACCCATCCGGAATATTTTCCTGTTTCTTGCCTTGTTATTTATATCCATATTGGTGTTAAAGATAAAGCGGGCAATAACAATTCTTCAATCTTCAATATAATTTATCACCGGAAATACTTACCTTTGCCCCCCTTAAAACAGTGATATGGGAAACCGGCGTGAATATGATATTGCGTTTGTGGGATTAAAGCCGGGCTTACACGAATTCACATACGAGGTAGATGATAAGTTCTTTAAAGATTATAGCCAGGCAGATTTTTCCAATTGCAGTGCACAAATAAAATTAACGCTTGAAAAGAATACATCTTTTATGATGTTGAAATTTGAAGTAGGTGGAAAAGTAGATGTAACATGCGACAGGTGCGGAAATAATCTGGGAATGGATTTGTGGGATGAGTTCAACATGATAATAAAATTGGTTGAAGACCCTGATAACATGAACGCTAATGAGGAAGACCCTGATGTTTATTATATTTCACGAACAGAAAGTCATCTTCACATTGCAGATTGGATTTATGAATTTGTAAGCCTTAGTATTCCGATGCAAAGAAGTTGTAAAGAAGATGAAAGGGGCGGCCCGCAATGCAACAAAGAAGTTTTAGAGATGCTTAAAAAAATGGAAGATGTAAATAAGGGAAATAATCCATTAGCTGAAGGGTTAAAAAATTTAAAAATAAATTGATCAAATAAAAATATAGGTTATGCCAAATCCCAAACGCCGACACAGTCAGCAAAGAAGTGCGAAAAGAAGAACACATTATAAAGCCGATGAACCAACATTAAGTATTGATAATACTACCAATGAAACACACGTTCGTCACCGTGCTCACGTAAGTGAAGGAAAATTATATTATAAAGGAAAAGTGGTATCAGAAAAAGCTCCTGTAAAAGCAGGAAGTTAGTTAGTGGTTTATAGCTGATAGTATAAACGATAATTCATTTAGTTCCAAAATATAAGATTGATTAACTTCATCTTTTATTTTGGAATTTTTTATTACGACAAAGTATTGTAATGATCGTTAACTACAAATTACAAACCACCAACTACAAACTATTTAGATGAAGATTGCGCTGGATATGATGGGTGGCGACTTTGCGCCATTAGAAGCTATAAAGGGGGTTGAA
Organism: Bacteroidota bacterium; assembly: GCA_030946075.1. Classification (GTDB taxonomy): domain Bacteria; phylum Bacteroidota; class Bacteroidia; order Chitinophagales; family Chitinophagaceae; genus Ginsengibacter. Next base: position 38,327 of record JALYYX010000397.1, read on the forward strand.
TTATATCTGGAAAAAATTAATACTGATACAACACTATTGCTCATTGGTGATGAGC
>JALYYX010000177.1 GCA_030946075.1 Bacteroidota bacterium
ATGGTAACATCAATAGCAATACCTAATGCCACACTAAAAATTAATACTGTTGAGGGTTTTAAGCGTATGCCGATCCAACCCATAATACCTGCTGTAACAATTAAGGGAATTACGTTGGGGATGAGAGAACAAAAAAGAATTCTTACAGATTTAAATAAATAAAGCATGCATAAAGCAATTAATAAAAACGCCCAGAGTATGCTTTGTTTTAAACCATCAATAATAAACCGGCTACCTTCTAAAAAAGTAATGCTGCTGCCCGTTAATTGCACATTGTATTTTGAAGTATCAAATAATTGATTAGCTTTTTGTTGTATACCATTTAAAATTATTGGTAATTGTACAGTTCCAACATCAGCCATGTTAATACTTATTCTTGTGCTTCGTTTTGCTGTATCAATAAAGCTTGTAAGCATTTTGGCAACATTAGTTTTATGTGAATCTGCAGAAGGTTTTAAATAATCCGCGAGAAAAACAAGTTCTTCAGTATTTGGTAATCTGTAACTTGATGTATCCTGTTCATAAAATGCCTGGGTAAGAAACTTTAATCCTTCTGCCATGGAAAGAGGGCGGGACATATCTTTTTGTGCAGAAATATACTGCGATAAAGAATCTATTTTTTCCAGCACCGGTAATGCCCTTGCACCGGCAATACCATAACGTTTTTTTGTATCAACAACAATTTCCAAAGGCATTACGCCTTTAAAATTTTTTTCAAAGAATTTAAGGTCTGTATAAATTTTATCCGACTGCGGCAAATCCTCAACAATAAATGCTTCGTTCTTTAACTTAAGAATTCCCATTACAGAAAAAATTAAAATAATAACTGTTGCGGCATACACAAATTTTTTATGATGTAAAACCCATTTTTCTATATTAAGCAATAATGTCGTAAGCCATTTATTATCTAAGTATTTTATTTGAGATTTTTTTGGAGGAGGCAAATAACTCAACACTGCCGGCAATAAAATAAATGACACAACAAATATTAGCATAATGCTTATGCCTGCCACTGCCCCAAATTCATTTAGCACCGCACTTTTAGTAAGAGCAAATACCGCAAAGCCAATAGCGGCGGTTAAATTACAGAACAATGTAACAATCCCCATTTTGCTTACCATATCAATTAGCGATTGCCTTTTATCGCCGCTTGCCCTGTAAGTTGAATGATATTTATTTAAAAAATAAATGCAATTGGGAATTCCGATAACCACAACCAACGGAGGAATTAAAGCTGTTAACAAAGTTATCTTATATCCAAATAATTGCAGTACCCCTAAACTCCAAAGCACCCCGGTTATTACTACAGCCAGCGATAAAAACATAGTGCTTACGGATCTAAAAAATATTAGTAAAATCAATGCTGATAAGGCTAATGAGCCTAACAAAAACCATTTCATTTCCCGTTTTATTCTATCTGCAACCAGTGTTCTTATTAATGGCAATCCGCTTAGATGGGTTTCTATTTTTGTGTGGGCTGTAAATTCATTTGTTGATTTAATAATATTATTAATAACCTGGGACCTTTCGGGGGAAGTTAGAATTTCTTTATTAACTCTAACGCCAATTAAGTATGCATTTGTTTCAGGATTGTATAAAAGTGTTTTATAAAAAGGTAGATTGTAAAAAATATTTTTGCTGCTATCAAGTTGCCCCTGTGAAGTTATGTTTTGCGAAAAAACCGGAACAGAAGTTAGCTTTTGAGTAAGCGTATCTTTTATAAGATTTACGGCTGAAGGTACACTCAAAACATCCTCTACATATTGAATCTTTTTTAAGTCTTTTGTAAGAGTATTAAAAGCATTGAAAGTATTCAGTTCAAAAAAATTATTTGTTTGAACTGCGATCACTAAAAGGTTTCCATCATCGCCAAACTTTTCTTTAAAAGATAAATATTGCTGATACTTAGGGTTATTTATTGGTATTGCCCGTGCAAATTCGTAGCTGACTTTTACTTTGCTTGTTAAATAAGCCATACCACCTGTAACCCCCAGCAAAATTATTAATAATGGCAACCGAAATCTTAAAACAAATTTTGCAAGTCGTTGCCACATAAATTAAAATATTTAATGGCTGCAAATATACTTCATCGTTAAATAGAGTATATTAAGTATATAAAGCATTCGCAAACAACCTGATATCTTTAAAATAGTAATTGCGAAAACTTAACTTGCATTAAATAAAAACTAAAAACCTTAAGAGGGTATGGTTCATCAAACAAAGGGAGTTGTATTACGCACAATAAAGTATGGTGAAACATCTGTTGTTGTAAATATTTTTACCGAACTTTTTGGTATACAATCGTACCTGGTAAATGGTGTACGATCTTCGGGTAAAACTTTAAAAGCAAATTTTTTTCAGCCAACTTCTATTTTAGAAATGGAAGTTTATCACAACGAATTAAAAAACCTTCAGCGAATTAAAGAGTATAAATGGAACTATTTATACAAAAATGTTTTAAGCGATGTTACTAAAAATTCTGTGGCACTTTACATGATTGAGTTATTACAAAAATGTTTAAAACAGCCCGAGAATAATAATGATCTTTTCCAATTTACTGAAGATGCTTTTATGCAGCTGGATATTGCGAATGAGGCTGTAACAGCCAACTTCCCGCTATATTTTTGTTTGCAGCTTACGCAATTTTTTGGGTTAAAATTAGAAGATGATTATTCAGAAAGCAACTGTATTCTTGACCTGCAGGAAGGAAGGTTTATTAAACTCACTCCGCAACATCCGCATTTTTTAGAAAGAGATTATAGTTATTGTATTTCGCAATTATTAAAGGCACAACACCCAGATGAGCTAACAGAAATTAAACTAAATAAATTTATTAGAAAAGATATTTTATTTGCTTTGCAAAGCTTCTATGGATTTCATATCCCGGATTTTGGGATCATGAAAACGTTGCCCATTTTACATGAAGTATTGTCTTAAATATGGATTAAGTGTAATCAGAGATTTAAAGAAGTCTTTTTACAGATGTTGCTTTTTGTAATTTTAATTTTTCTACATTTTCTATTAAAAGTATTCCGGGCTTTTTATTTTTTTCAAAACTCCCCAAATTATCCATCAGCAAGGCTTTAGCGCCATTAGTGGTAGCCCATTGCAACATTTTTTCTAAAGAAATATTTGGGAATTTATTTTGAATGGTTTTCATTTCATCAATCAAATTCAAACTCCAATTGCTGGCTAAGCTATCTGTACCTAAAACAATATTGCAATTATTCTGCATCAGCATTTCAATGGGTGGCATTGCATTTTCAATGTAAAGATTTGCATTAACGCAAAGGCAAAAAAAAGTTTTAAGTTGTAAGTTTTGAGTTGTAAGTTTTATAAAATCAATATCAGCTTGTTTTGTAAAAGTATTGTGTACAAGAATTACAGATGCAGCCTTTGATAATTTAGAAAAATATGTCTGCAGGCTGGATTTTTTTGTGGCTACATGATGAGAATTATCAATATTCATCATTGCATACATTCTTAAAAGATCACCGGAACTCTGTAAAAAAAATTCATCTTCAAAAGAAGTTTCCTGGTTATGGATACTTACAACTTTGCTTTCAAAATATGGGATAATGAATTTCCATAATTCTTCAGAAACAGAATAGGGTGCATGAGGAACAATGGAAATTTTGAATTTTGAATTTAGAATTTTGAATTCATTGTAAAGATCCAAAGCTCTTTCAAATCTGGTTTTGGAAACCGATGGCAGCCAGCCACTAGCCTCAATAAAATTATAATATGCTAAATTATTTTTTTGTTTTTGTGGCAGCGTTGAAAGATTATTACAAATATCCCCCACAGCTACAATACCATTCTGTAACATTTCATTTTCTGCTTTATTAATAGCAACTAAAATTTCTTCACCAGGAAAATGGCGCTCATTCACAACTTTAAAAACAAAATCCACCAGGCCCGTTTTCTCATCAATGAACCCTTTCATGTGGGATAATTCCAAATGACAATGTGCATTTATGAAACCCGGCGAAATAATTCCTTTAAAAATTTCAACATTTTCACCTGCATTTTTTTCACTAATAATTTCTATAATCTCTCCATTACTTTTAGTAACAAGTACATTATCTGAACCAAGCATTTCTGTTCCTGTAAATAAATGGTTGGCTTTAAATTTTCGATAGCTCATGCAATGGATTTTCGTGTATCTAAGTTTTATAAACTTTTAATAAAAAACTCCGATTGAAAGCAATCGGAGTTAAAAATATAGTTATA
>JALYYX010000438.1 GCA_030946075.1 Bacteroidota bacterium
ACCTTGACGATTACGATTTTTTAAGTGCTATTAAATTCTGGATGAATCATCCTGATAAGATTTTATCCTTTTTATGCAAAGGAATTATTAATCGCAATCTTCTTAAAGTAAAATATTTTTCAAGGCCAATTCCCATTGAACTATTTAAAAAGAAAACAGACGAAGCTTGCCAAAAATTAAATCTTTCTGAAGAGGAAGCATCTTATCTGGTTTTTACCGGGGAAACAGAAAATAAAACTTACAATACGCTTGACGAACACATTCATATTTTATTTAAAGATGGCACGGTAAAAGATATATCTAAAGTAGATAACGCATTAATAAATCAATCTTTATTTGGCACAGTAAAAAAATTTTACATTTGTTATTTAAAATAGCTGCATAGCTTGCAGCTTGCAGAACTTATTTCATGCAATTTAACGCCGCACAAATAGCGAAACTCATTGATGGTAAAATTGAAGGTGATAATAATGCATTAGTATCATCCTTTGGTAAAATTGAAACTGCGCAAAAGGGACAATTAGCATTTCTGGCTAATCCCAAATATGAGGAGCATCTTTATACCACGCATGCATCCATAATAATTATAAATAATTCGCAGGAAATTAAGCAAAGGCTTAATGGCACTACTTTAATTCGTGTATCCGATGCATATAGTGCATTTGCAATGTTGCTTAACGAATATCAAAAAGTGCAAACACAGGAGTTGAAAGGTATTCAGCAGCCAAGTTACATCCCTGCTTCTACCGTTTTAGGAACAGATGTTTTTATTGGTGCTTTTTCTTATTTAGGAGAGAATGTGAAAATTGGAAATAATTCCAAAATATTTCCAAATACATATATAGGCGATAATGTACAAATTGGTAACGATTGTGTTATATATCCAGGCGTTAAAATCTATTTTGGGTGCATTTTAAAAAATAATGTTTTTATTCATTCAGGATCAATTATAGGAAGTGATGGGTTTGGATTTGCGCCGCAGGCTAATGGCACCTTTAAAAAAATATCACAAATTGGAAATGTGGTTATTGAGGATAACGTAGAAATAGGATCAAACACAACAATTGACCGGGCTACTATGGGCTCAACGCTGATAAGGGAAGGTGCAAAACTTGATAATTTAATTCAGATAGGACATAATGCCGAAGTTGGCAAAAATACTGTGATTGCGGCCCAGGCCGGCGTTAGCGGCAGTACTAAAATTGGCGAAAGTGTAATGATAGGTGGGCAGGCAGGGTTGGTAGGGCACATACAAATTGCTGACGGATCAAAAATAAATGCACAAAGTGGAGTAAGTAAATCTTTAAAAATACCTGATACAACGGTTACAGGCTCTCCGGCTTACGAACATACAAGTGCTTTACGAAGCCAGGCTATTTTTAGGAATTTGCCTGAAATGGAAAAGCGTTTAAAGGAACTTGAAAATTTAGTAAAACAGTTGCTGGCAGAAAAATAAAATGTGTAACAGGAATTTTTTCATAAAATTTTATAGGGTGTTATGGAGTTTACGGCTGAACAGATTTGTAAAATTGTAGATGGGAAAACAGAGGGGGATCCATCTGTATCTGTCAATTCTTTCGCAAAAATTGAGGAAGCTGCTGAATCACAGATCACTTTTTTATCTAATTTAAAATACGAAGAATATTTATATACAACCCGTGCATCTATTGTTATAATAAATAATAGTTATCAATTAAAATTCCCTATAGCAGGCTCTATTATTCGTGTTGCTGATGCTTATGCAGCTTTTGTAACCTTATTAATTAAATATAAAGAGATGATGAATAGCAGAGTGGTTGGTATTCAGCAGCCCTCATTTATATCTTCTACAGTTAAGCTGGGAAAAAATATTTTTATTGGTGCATTTACTTATTTAGGCGAGAATGTAATAGTTGGAGATAACACAAAAATTTATCCCAATACATTTATAGGTGATGATGTTACAATTGGTAATGATTGCATAATTAATGCAGGTGTAAAAATTTATTTTGAATGTGTTTTAAAGAACAACATAATTATCCATGCCGGGACTGTTATAGGTAGCGATGGATTTGGATACACTCCTGATAAAAATGGGATAATTAAAAAAATACCACAAATTGGTAATGTAGTTATAGAAGACGATGTAGAAATTGGCGCTAATACCACTATCGACAGAGCCACTATTGGCTCTACCACCATAAAACAGAGTGCAAAGCTTGATAATTTAATTCAGATAGCACATAATGTAGAAATTGGTATTAATACACTTATTGCGGCCCAGGCGGGAATATCCGGAAGTACTAAAATAGGAAAAAACGTGATGATTGGCGGCCAAGCTGGTTTTGCAGAACATATACAAATTGCAGATGGGGTAAAAGTTGGTGGCCAGGCGGGAGTTACACGTTCAATAAAGATTAACAACAGCTCAGTAAATGATACACCCGCTTTCGATTATTTGCACACCTTACGCAGCCAATCTTTATTTCGTAAACTGCCTGAATTGGAGAAACGCATAACCAGGCTGGAAAAAAATTCAAAATCTCCTTCTACCGATAACTGATTTTTTTATTCGTACGCATATCAGCTCTTATTATGGTATGCAGTAATCCGATACTTTTCATACTTTCGTGCATATATGGAGCATCTGAACTCTAATCATAATTATTTCCAACATACTATAAAAGAAGAGGTAACAATTTCAGGAGCAGGAATTCATTCGGGTGAGGCAGTAACCATGAGACTTAAACCTGCAGAACCAAATACAGGTATTGTTTTTCAGAGAATTGACCTTCCGGGAAAACCATTGGTAAAAGCTGATGTTGATAATGTAATTGAAACCAACCGCAGCACTACTATAGAAGTTAATGGTGCAAGAATAAGCACTATCGAACATCTTATGGCATCTCTTGTGGGTACCGGGGTAGATAATGTTTTAATTGAAATTGACGGCGAAGAAATTCCTATTTTGGATGGCAGTGCAGAACCTTTTGTAGAGGCGCTTGAAAAAACAGGGACACAAAAACAGAATGCAAAAAAAATATTTTATTCTATTGACCACAACATAACTTTTACTGATGAGGAAAAAAAAGTAGAGATGGTAGCTTTGCCTTATCATGATTACCGCATCAACACATTAATTGATTTTAATTCGCCTGTACTCGGTACACAACATGCATCCATAAAAAATATTTCCCAGTTCAACAGTGAGATTGCGCCCAGCAGAACGTTTTGTTTTTTTCATGAATTAGAATTGTTGTTAGCAAACAATCTTATAAAAGGCGGTGATATAAATAATGCTATTGTTGTTGTTGATAAGAGCGTTACAAAGGAACAGATAGGCCGAATTTCAAAAGTATTTAACATAAAGGATGTGCATGTGAATGAAGAAGGTATTTTAAACAATTTGCAATTACGTTTTCCCAATGAACCTGCCCGCCATAAATTACTTGATGTTGTGGGAGACCTTGCCCTTGTTGGATTTGCATTTAATGCACATATAATTGCCAATCGCCCGGGCCATTCATCTAATATTAAGTTTGCCAAGAAAATAAAAGAGCACATTAAAAAAAACAGATACAGAGAGGACATACCAAAGTATGATCCTAATCAGCCTCCGCTTATAGATATTAATGAAATTGAAAAAACGCTGCCGCACAGGTATCCTTTTTTGCTGGTTGATAAAATTATGGAACTTTCAGAAACCCATGTGATAGCCATAAAAAATGTTACCTACAATGAGCCTTTTTTTCAGGGGCATTTTCCTGGAAATTATGTAATGCCGGGAGTATTGCTTGCAGAGGCTCTTGCACAAGCCGGAGGATTTATCGCCATACCAAGAAATACAGAAGATAAATATGATACCTATTTTCTTAAGATAGATAATTGTAAATTTAAACACAAAGTTGTTCCTGGTGATACACTAATTCTTAAAATGGAATTGATCCATCCCATTAGAAGAGGAATTTGTGAAATGCGTGGAACTATTTTTATAGGAAATAAATTAGTAACAGAAGCCACTTTAGTAGCACAGATAGTAAAAAGACCCAAACCTTAATATGATTAGTTCTCATGCATATATTAATTCTTCATCTAACATTGGAAAAAATGTAACCATTGATGCATTTGCAGTTATTGAAGATGGGGTTTCTATCGGAGATAACAGTCATATCATGTCTCATGCAGTAATACTTAAAGGTACTTCCATTGGCAAGTCGTGCCGTATATTTCCAAGCGCCGTAATAGGTGCTATACCGCAGGATTTAAAGTTTATTGGCGAACAAACAACTGTGGAAATAGGCGATCATACTACCATTAGAGAATTTGTAACAATAAACAGAGGCACAAAAGATAAATGGAAAACTATTATAGGCACTCATTGCCTATTGATGGCATACGTTCATGTAGCGCATGACTGTATTCTTGGCAATCATGTTATTCTTGCTAACTCCGTACAACTTGCAGGGCACGTGGAAATAGGTGACTATGCTATTTTAGGTGGAGTGGCGGCAGCTATTCAATTTGCAAGAATTGGAGCTCATACATATATTGCCGGACATACTGAAATCAGAAAAGATGTTCCACCATATATTAAAGCCGGCAGAGACCCTTTAAGTTATGTGGGATTAAATTCTGTAGGTCTTCAACGACGTTCCTTTACTCCAGAAAAAATAAATGATATACGGGAAATTTACCGCTATATCTATCTGCA